>JBAXZY010000088.1:0-5841 GCA_041670045.1 Bacilli bacterium
TGCTGCCATTAAGGGCAAGGTCGATTATCTCCGTGGACTTAAGGAGAACGTCATGATTGGTAAGCTCATTCCGGCTGGTACCGGTCTGAAGCCAATCATCCCTCTCAGTGAATCTGATAATGGCGAAGAAGAGACAATGGATGGTAATCCGGACATTGTTGCTCCTAACACCATGCAGGAAAACATCCATCCTTCCAATGACGATTCCGGCCAGTTGCTGAAGTAGAAACTTAGGAGGCGCTATAGGAGCGCCTCTTTTATGCGGCCATTGTTCAGTGGTAGAACATCAGCTTCCCAAGCTGAATACGCGGGTTCGATCCCCGTTGGCCGCTCCAGACAGAATAGCAATCCGAAGCAGATATGTCTCGGATTTTTAAATAAAAAAGCCCTTAGGATAAACCTAAGAGCAACAAAACAATTTCTTATTCTGATTACTTCTTTAAGTCAGAATCCTGAACGCAAAGCATTAAGATTCCGCCAACCAAAGAGCAGAAAATCAAAGTCACAACACCCATACCGACTAATTGATCGTGGGAAGTAGCAGTTTTAAGCTTCTTGAGGGAGAATAAGCCAACGATGGACGGAATCAAACCAATAACTGAGACACCGCAAACGACAGCACCTGAATAAAACATTCCGGTTAATTCGACACCATTTCCAGAAGTAATACCAATAATACCTAAAATCAAATAGAGGGCGAAGACAATCACCCCTCCGACCATACCTAAAATAACGAAAATTTTAGCGGCAGTTTTCATACATAATTCCTCTTTCCTATGTCAAAAGTCTATAATAAAACCTTTTTTTGTCAAGTAGGACATTACCCATTTAAAGGCATTTTCAGGCTCTAAAAAGCAATCTGCTATTCAGTTACTTTCTTCAGCCACTCTTTGATTTTGTAATCCGAATTATCTATCTGTGAGCCCCGTAAAGATAAGGAATCTAGAATGGTTGCTGTTGGTACCGACTTTTTAATATCATCTAAAGAGTTACCGGCTCCGCTTCCTTCGTTAGTGCAGAAAGGAAGGATTATTTTACCATTGAAATCATGGCTTTCCAAGAAAGTGAAGACAGGCATTGGACAAGTACCCATCCAATTAGGATAACCTAAGAAAACAATGTCGTATGAATCAAAGTCTTTTACTTTCCCTATGATTTCCGGACGGGCGTTTTCGTTGTATTCATCTTTGGCTTCCAAGACACATTTCCGGTATTCATCGGAATAGCTCTTTTTGGGAGCAATCTCAAACAAGTCACCTTTTACTAAGGACTGTATTTTATAAGCAGCCACTTTAGTATTCCCGACCTTCAGTTTTTCCACTGCATTATTGACATAATTCTCACCGGCTCTGGAAAAATAAGCGATCAGAATTTTCTTATCCTTGAGTTCTAACATATGATATTCCACAACAGTTCTACTTTTATTGTAATCTTTTTCTATGCTTTTGCAATCATTGTGAAATTAATCATGATACTATCCCAAAGAAATATTAAACAAGCTATAATCTAATTGTTATGAATTGGTTAGATAACGGATACAATCTTATTCTTGTATATATGATTGCCGGCTTAGCTGGTACCATTTGGGAAACTTCTCTTTATGCGGTTAAAGAACACCGATTCGTGAGATCCAATGGTTCTATCAGTACTCCTTTCAACTTTGTTTATGGTCTTGGTGGAGTAACTATCTGTGGTGCCTTGGTCAATGTTAAGGATTATCCTTATTTAGTATTTCTAATTGGTGCTTTGTTAGGTGGAGCAGTCGAATATCTAGTTGCTACCTTAGAAGAATACATCTGTCATACGGAATCATGGGACTACCATGGCCGTATTCTCTCAATCGGTGGTAAGACCACTGTTCCAATTATGTTAGGCTGGGGATTATTATGTTTATTCATTGTCTATGTTCTCTATGTTCCCTTTATAATCTATGTGGTGCAGCCTTTGCTACTTAGCAGTGCTCAGAGTGCGCATATCTATCATATAGTCATGATTTGTTCTCTTTGCTATATTATCTGGGACTTATTCTGGGTATTGATCACTATGATCAGGCATCAGCAAAGAGCCCTTAACAAGAAACCTTTGACTTTCATTGGTGCAATTGTTGATAAGCTCTTCAATGACGAATATGTTAATAAGCACTTCCCTAATGCTCAGTTTAGACCTGATTTCGAACAGAAGATTGTGAAAACGCAGAAAGAGGCAAAAAAATGAAACATTTCATTTTAGTGCGATTCAATGACAAGGCTATCGGTGTCAATGTCGTAGACGATATGAAGAACTTCTTTGAAGATGCTAAGAAGATAAAAGGTGTCAATGATGTAACAGTCAGCAAATGCGCAGTTAAGTTTCCTAACCGTTTTGATAGTATGATTACGATTACTTTTGCCAATGAAGCTGACTTAATGTCTTTTGAAGACTCTTCCTTTAACCACGCTTTCAAGAAACAGTTCGGTCCTTATTTCTCCACCAAAGTCTTATACGACGAGGATTAAGGCTATTAATGGCTATTACCTTTGCTGATCTCAAAAAGCAGTATGACACGGCTCAGGATATAGCTATTCCTTTTTCTGACCTGCAAAAGTTAGCTCAAGTAAAGAATATTGATTCTATTCTTTTTCTGGATGATATCTATGAAAACGGATATCGAGTAAAACAGGACTTTAAGAAAGCACTTGAGATTTTAAAAACTTCTTTTAATCCTTTAGTGATTCAAAGAAAGAACCGGTTCTTTTTCAGGCATCTGGATGAACTTGAAAAAGAAAGCGGGCTATTTACTGAAGATGAATTCTTTAAAATGGATTCCTCCATTGACCCGTTGGTTAATTCCTATCTTGACTTCTATAATGCATACCAGGATTCAAGTAAGAAAACTATCAATGATTTAGTGGAAGATGAAGTCACTGATTTAGTCTTTCTTCTCGAAGAAGCACTTAAAGGAAAAAATCCTGCTAAAGTTAAACATTTCTTACTGTTACTGACTAAGAAAGCAAATGATACCTTGATGCAGTCTTCCTATGTGGGTGAAATTATTTATGAGAGTCTATCTTTTTTAGGGTATCCCGCTTCTTTTCACATCATTGTCAGAAGACTAGGGTGTGTCAGAATGGATATTTCTCATGGAGAACTTCTCAATGTTTTAGGTGGGTATTCTTTCCAATCCTTAGAAGAACTGAACCGCTCTTATAATTCCGGTATGATAAAAGACGAGGAATATCAAATTAAAGCCTCAGAGTCTTTCTATGCTTCCTATAATTTCTTTTCTCAGGCTGCTGAGTATTACTTCTTTGAGCCAGCTAAAAGCAATTTAGTTACACTTTCAAAGGTTAAATATCGTTTTTCTATTAAAAATGAAAATGTTAGTCTTGTTCCTTCATCCACTGTTAAAAAGAGTCAAATACCTGTTAAAGCTCCTAAGATCGGGCATGCGGTTTCCATTTCTTTATTGTTAGTCGGCATCGTTTTGATTATTGTCGGTGTTCTTCTTTTTACTTTATCTAAGAAATAGGGATAAGAAGCGAAAATAGTTCAAAAAAGTACGACAATTGAATCTTATTATTAGAATGAAACCTAAATTTCAGTAATTGAATTCCTGCTTTTCTTATACTTTTTGAATACAGAAAAGATTGGAAACGATTTCATTTTGTTTCCAATCAAAAAACCTTTACCATTGCGTAATATGTTCGTATACTAACTAAAAGGTTAGGATACGAACAATGATCTTAGAAAAAGAAAAGCCGTTAGGTGCAGAACTTCGAGATACTTCTAATACCGTCAAGCACTATGTTGACTTGTCTTTAAGTGCTAACTTAGAGTACAAATTGACGGGAATAGAAGGCATGACTATGAAATTCCTTTTCGATAGAACCGATAAGACTACTACTGCTAAAGACATTATGAAGACATCCGGTGTCTCTAAGGCAACAATGTCGCAGACTTTAGCTGGCTTAGAAAGAAAAAAGTTTATTAAAACTAGACCATTGAAGACTGATCATCGTCAAAAAGAGATTGTCTTAACTACTAAAGGAATTGAAGTCAATCAAGATTTTTGCAGGGCCTTTGTTGTTATTAATCAGCAAATTGAAAAAGATTTTTCAGAAGAAGACAAAAAGGGACTGCGTCAGTATCTGATAAGAATCAAGAACAATGTCAGCAATAAATTAAATTAAGGTAAAACATATGACTAAAGAAATTACAGATAAGAAACAGTTGAAAACAGCTAATAAGATTAAGTCCAGACAAACTTGGTCAGTCTTGTTTAAGCATTTGCATGGCTATTGGAAGGACACCATCCTGACTTGGGTCTTCTGCTTGATGGAATGTGTAACAGAAGTACTTGTCGCATTTTTTATTCAGTATTTGATTGATGATGTCAAAGCCAGTAATTTAAACGGAATATACATGTATTCTGGCGTAATTGCTGTATTAGCAATTTTTTCGGCTGTGATGGGAATATTAGCAGGTTACTGGGCAGCATCAGCAGCTTCCGGATTTGGTAAGAATCTTCGTGAAGCAATGTTTGTCCATGTTCAGGATTATTCGTTTGCTAACATTGATAAGTTTTCTTCAGCTTCTATTGTTACACGTACTACTACTGATGTTACCAATGTTCAAAACGCTTTCCAAATGATTATCAGAGCTGTAATACGTGCTCCTTTGATTATGGTTTTTGCTTTAATTATGTGTTTCATTACGGAATGGAAGCTAGCTTGGATATTCTTAATCATTATTCCGGTTATTTTGGCTTTGCTCTTATTCATTGCTTCTAAGGCTCATCCGATATTTGTTGATATCTTCAATCGTTATGATGGACTTAACTCAGACGTTCAGGAAGATGTTGACGGTATTCGAGTCGTTAAATCATTTGACCGTGAAGACTATCAGGATCAAAAGTTCTATAAAGCTTCTAATTATATCCATGATCATTTCATTAAGGCTGAGAAAATGCTGGCTTTCAATAACCCTATTATGAATATCGCCGTTTATGGAGCTACAATTGCAATAGGTTGGATCGGTTCAATGCTGATTATTAATAGCAATGGCTCAGAACTATCAATTGGCGGTCTAACCACTCTTATTACCTATATTATGATGATCATGATGTCGATGATGATGGTCACCATGGTTTATGTCAGCATCATTATTGCCCGTAATAGTGCTGAAAGAATCACTGAAATCATTACGGAGAAACCTAGTATTGCTTCCCCTATGAATCCAATTATGAAAGTTCCTTCTGGTGCTGTTGAATTCAAAAATGTGGATTTCTCCTATAACCCAGGAAAGAATGTCTTAACTGGTATTAATCTTTCTTTCACAAGTGGAATGACGGTTGGCATCATTGGCTCGACTGGCAGTGGAAAGACGACTTTAGTCAGTCTTCTGGCTCGACTTTATGACGTCACATCCGGCAGTGTCTCAATAGGTGGAATTGATGTCCGAAAATATGATTTAGCTGTCTTACGTGATTCCGTAGCCGTTGTTCTTCAAAAAAATACCTTATTCACTGGAACTATCAAGGATAACCTCAAATGGGGTAATCCTAATGCGACTGATGATGAACTCCAAAAAGCCTGTGACTTAGCTCAGGCTAGTGGATTCATCAACGGTTTTCCGCAAAAGCTGGATACGATGCTTGATGAAGGAGGAACTAATGTCTCCGGTGGTCAGAAGCAGCGTTTATGCATAGCTAGAGCCTTATTGAAGAACCCGAAAGTTTTGGTTCTGGATGATTCGACTAGTGCCTGTGATACTCATACTGATTCCTTGATTAGAAAAGGACTGAGTGAGACAAGACACGATGTAACGAAGTTTGTTATTGCTCAGCGTGTCTTATCTATCAAA
>JBAXZY010000089.1:0-5814 GCA_041670045.1 Bacilli bacterium
CTGATTAACAGCCATTAGATCGTCTCGATGTCACTGATCTTAGCGTTTAAAACTTTATCAACAGTGACTGTATGTTCATCAGTGGCTTTCTGGATTTTATCCAAGGTGTCATGCTGCATATCTACACTGAGAGTGTCATCCTTCTTGACTTTGTTGTTATAGTCCTTACGGATGTTTCTGATGGCAACCTTGCCATCTTCAGCATACTTCTTAGCCTGCTTGATGAGTTCCTGACGGCGATCTTCACTAGGAGCCGGGAACTTCAAGATGATGGCACCACCATTAACAACTGTGTTGCATCCTAAATCAGCATGATTAATGCCGCCTAAGACATCCTTAACAGTAGAAGGATCAAAAGGCTTGACCTGTAAATCAGTGGCAGCCACAACACCAATTGAAGCGACGTGCTTCAAGGGCATATTCTCGCCATAACAATTAACCATTACCTTGTCAAGAAGACCAGGAGTGACTCTTCCAGCTCTTAAAGTCGATAAAGAAGCCTTCAAAGATTCAATAGTCTTGTCCATCTTCTCTATGCATTCTGTTAGATTATCCATAAATAAACCTCCATTGGTTCACATACATCTATTTTACAAACTGTCGCATCAATTATAAAGAGCTACTTAGTGATAAGAGTGCCGATATCTTCGCCATTCAGTACTTTAATTGCATTCTCAGGATTATTCATATTGAAGACATGAATCTTGATATTGCTGTCGGAAAGAAGACCAACGGCCGTATTATCCATAACCTTTAGGCCCTGAGAGAGAATCTCCTGATAGGTGATTTTCTTAACAAGCTTAGCCTTGGGATTAGTTCTCGGATCATCATCGTAGACGCCTTCAACACCGTTCTTTCCCATGAAGATGCCATCAGCGTTGATTTCCTTAGCACGTAAGGCAGCGGCTGTATCAGTGGTGAAATATGGGCTACCGATACCAGCGGCAAAGATGACTACTTCTTTATCATCCAAATGGGTGATGGCTTTTCTTCTTATATAAGGTTCGCAGCATTCATTGACTGGAATTGCGGACATGACTCTTGTCTTTAAACCATGTTTTTCAAAGAAAGACTGTAAAGCCATAGCATTCATGATAGTAGCTAGCATACCCATATAATCGCCTTGGCATCTTTCAATTCCTAAGGATTCGGCTAGATTGCCTCTCCAGATGTTTCCACCTCCGACTACTAAGGCAACTTCAGTTCCCATCTTTGTGATTTCATTGACTATTTCATAGATTTGATTAAGAAACTCCGGATTGTAATTCTGATGATTCTTTTTGTCTTCTAATGCTTCACCGGAGATCTTCAATAAGATTCGTTTATATTTAGCTGCCATAAAAGCCTCCAAGCTTTATCTATTTTATGATAAATGGCCGATTATTGAAAGACTAGAAAGAACTAATTAGGGCTAAAACCAAGTTCTGTGCTCTATAAATAAGAAAAGTAAATACTAAAGTCTTTTCTGATGCTTATTGATTTATAGATATCCGTAAAGTCAGCCTTTTAGATAATTCACTATTTTTATCATATTCATTTAGCCCATACACATATGACTGTTTGATTTGTGCCTCATCTAACACTGATAATAAGCCAACGAAATTCAAATTAAGTTTTTCATTATCTGTTTTGCTTAAAAACAGAACAATCATGAAGTAGAAAACCACATTTTTGCCTACATCATAATTAATTATTTTTTTCTAAACATGATACCCACAATGCCAATGTGGAACTTCTGCTGTATCTTTATACATAGGTAAATACTTAGAAAATTTATTGTAGAGCACTGTTTAATTTGATTGTTTTTTTGAAATGCCCTAAACATTTTTATGGCAATATTTAATTAATTAAGGTAACCTAATTAGAGAAAAGGAAGTAAAAACATGAAAGATTTTGATGCCGTAATCATAGGATTTGGAAAAGGTGGTAAAACCCTAGCTGGGTATCTAGCTAAACAAGGTAAGAAGGTCGCCATCATTGAAAAAGACAAGAATATGTATGGTGGCACTTGCATCAACGTTGGCTGCATCCCTAGTAAAGCCTTAGTGACATCATCAAGATATGCTAAAGTCAACCCCACTTGGGCCTTTAGCAAGAAGACAGCTTACTATGATGTTTCTATCCAGGAAAAGAATGAGATTACTTCTTTTCTTAGAGACAAGAATTACCATAAATTAGCTGACAACAGCAATATTGAAGTCTTTGATGGCATCGGAAGTTTTGTCTCCAAGAATGAAGTTAAAGTGGTTTCCAAAGAGAAAGAAGAAATTCTTCACTCCGAGCTGATATTCATCAATACTGGGTCTAGACCATATCTACCTAAAATCAAAGGCATTGAGAACAATCCCCATGTTTTTATCAGTGAAACCATGTTAAACGTTACCCGTTTGCCTCGAAAGCTGACAATCATCGGTGCTGGTTATATCAGCATGGAATTTGCATCCATGTATGCTAACTTTGGAACCAAAGTAACGGTCTTACAAGATGGCCCGACTTTCCTTCCCAAAGAAGACCGAGATGTAGCATTAGCTATCAAAGCCAACTTAGAAAAACAGGGTGTCAGGATTATTCCCTCAGCTCTAATCAGTGAAATCACTAACAAGACCGTTTATTATACCGTTAACGGAAAACATTCAACCGTCACTGGTGAAGATATCCTTTTGGCCACTGGAAGAAGACCGAATATCCAGGAGCTTGATTTGGAAAAAGCCGGTATTGAATTGACAGAGAGAGGAGCCATCAAAGTCAACGAGCATTTAGAAACCAATGTTAAAGGAATCTTTGCTTTAGGTGATGTCAATGGCGGCCCGCAGTTCACATTCGTATCTTTAGATGACTTTAGAATCGTTCGAGATTATTTAGAAAACAAAAATCAAGGCCATACCTTATTAACAAGACAAGCAATTCCTTATAGTGTTTTCATGGATACACCTTTGGCACGAGTAGGGTTAAGTGAAGATCAGGCAAAAGCCAAGAATATTCCTTATGTAGTCAAAAAGATTATGACCAATACCATCCCTAAAGCCAGGGTTCTAAGAGAAACCAATGGTTTCTTAAAAGCCTTAGTGGATCCTGAGACTAAGCAGATCTTAGGTGCTGCCCTTCTCTGTGCTGAATCATATGAAATCATCAATACAATCTCATTGGCGATGTCCTTAAAGGTTCCCTATACTTATCTAGCAGATTTCATTTATACTCATCCGACGATGAGTGAATCATTCAACGACTTATTTGCTTAATCTAGAAGTTGGCAACTAAAAAAGAGCGCTCCTCCGGGAACGCTCTTTTAATTTGTATTCTAGAAACTACTTAACTTGGTTAGCGACTTCGGCGGCAAAGTCATCATGTCTCTTCTCAATACCTTCGCCAACGGCGAAACGGACATAAGAAGCAACAGCGGCTTTGTTCTCCTTGAGAACATCGCTGACAGTCTTCGACTCATCAAGAACATACTGCTCATCAAGTAAGACATTTCCGCAAAGATTCTTGTGGACACGTCCTTCAATGATCTTCTGTTGAATGGCGGCCGGCTTTTTAGCAAAGCTAGGATCATTCTTAGAAGCTTCCTTCTCAATCTCAACTTCCTTAGCGAAGTCATCGGCAGGGATGTCCTTATCAGTTAAGTAAAGCGGATTGTTGGAGCAGACATTAAGAGCTACACCATTGGCGACTTCAGTGTTTCCACCCTTTAAAACAACCAAGGTAGCAATCTTGCCATTCATATGGATGTAAGGACCAAAGACTTCATCATCGGTCTTGGTGACAATAGCGAAACGACGGAAGTCAAGCTTCTCGCCAAGCTTGATACCAGCCTCAAGGAATAACTCCTTGATGTCTTTGCCGTTCTTGCTCTTGCAAAGCAAGGCAGCATCCTTGTCCTTGGGAGAATTCTCAAGAACAATCTGGTTGACTTCCTTGACTAAGTTACGGAAAGGATCAGAGTTGGCAACAAAATCAGTCTCGCAATTGATTTCGATGACAGCGGCCTTATTGCCTTCGGTTAAAACCCAGGCAACACCTTCAGCAGCTACACGGTTAGCTTTGCTAGCCTGTTTAGCAATACCTTTTTCACGAAGCCAGACAACAGACTTCTCAATGTCAGAATCATTGGCAAGAAGAGCCTTCTTGCAATCCATGATTCCAGCGCCGGTACGTTCACGGAGCTGCTTGATTAAATCAATCAGTTCGCTCATCTCTACTTGTCCTCAGCCTTAGCATCATCAGAAGCGGCCGGAGCAGCAGTGGTATCAGAAGGCTTAGACTGTCCGTTATTGTTGCCGTTACCATTGTCATCACGATGGAAATTGTGGAAAGCCTTCTTGATGAAACGTTTACGGATACGGCCCTTCTTAGCCTTTCTCATAGCGATAGCATCATCACGGAGCTTGGAACGGATAGACTTAAGCTGTTCATTGGAATCAACAGTCTTAAGCATATCAGCCATAGTGGAAGTAGCAGCATCAGCATTCTTGTAGGCATATAAAGGTTCACCGCCCTTGCCTTCAACAACAGCATCAGCAAAGAGTCCGACAATGATTCTGATAGAAGCTTCACCATCATCATTGGCAGGAACCAAATAATCGATAACACTAGGATCAGTGTTAGTATCACCTAAAGCGAAAACAGGAATATGAAGAGCTCTGGCTTCAGCGATAGCATTATGTTCAGTCTTAGGATCAACAACGACCAAAGCATTAGGTAATAAGTGAATTTCCTTGATGCCTTCGAGGTTCTGAGCTAACTTAGCCTTGAGCTTTAACTGTTCAGCAATTTCCTTCTTCGGAAGCTTATCTAACTCACCATTGAGTTCCTTCTGTTCGATATCCTTTAATAAGGAAATACGCTTGCAGATAGTACGGAAGTTAGTTAAGGTTCCACCTAACCAACGATGGGCAATGTAGAAAGAGCCAGAACGGACGGCTTCTTCCTGAACAGCCTTCTGAGCATAAGCCTTAGTACCGACAAAGAGAACCTTGCCACCCTTGGTGACAATATCCTTCAAAGCCATATAAGCCTTCTGCATCTGAGCAGCAGACTTGTTTAAATCAATAATATGAAGATTATTTCTCTTACCATAGATGTACTGCTTCATTCTCGGATTCCAACGGGCAACACGATGTCCGAAATGGCATCCAGCATCTAATAAAGTCTTGGCAGAGACAACAGGATCAGTTGATTTATGGACAGTAGTAGCCATAACATCGGTCGGCTTGACTTCGGCTTTCGGCGCTTCAACAACCTTCTTTTCTTCTTCGCTCATGATAGAGCCTCCTTTTTGTTGAACTTCTGAGTGGTTCGAGATGCTAACCCATTCTGCTAAGCAAAGCCAGTCAATTAAATACTGGATCTATAGTTTGGTACGGCAGGATGTACTTGTCAGCAAGATTCCCATCCATGGTTATTGCATTGAAAACACGCCCAATGCGAGAAAGATTTTATCATAGTCGGTTAGGATACTCAAGAATTAAATATTATATATATAAATAGGTTAAGAGATACTGTGACTAAGCGAATAGTCCTAGACTAATTAAAACGAATATTTAAGGTATCTAAAAAAACGGCAAATTAATTTCAAGGAATCACTCTTCATCACTGTAAGCCTTCATCATTAAGGTAGGATAAAATTCAGTTTCAAGCTTTGAGAAAAGGAAAGAATGCTCCATCATCTCATAAAAGAAAGAACAAAAAATAAATTGACTATTTTTTATTTAGATTTTTGCATACTCTCCACAAAAATTATTTCTTTTAAAAGAAAAGGCTTTTTTTCAAGTTACCTAATCTATTTCCAGTACATTATTTTTTCTTTTAATAATA
>JBAXZY010000090.1:0-5669 GCA_041670045.1 Bacilli bacterium
ATCAACAATCCTGACTTCCTCGTCCTTGTCCTTAAGAAAGAGACACAAGTCATTGGTTATCTTTCTTTCCGGATTGAAGGTAAGGAAGCTGAAATCGATGAATTAGCTATTGCTACTGATGAAGAGAACAAGGGCTATGGAACTATGCTATTGTCTTCTGGTCTCAGTTTACTAAAGTCCAAGCAGTTTACGACCGTCTATCTGGATGTCAGAGAGAACAACCTGAAAGCCATCTCCCTTTATGAAAAATTAGGCTTTATAAAATACCGTAGCAGGAAAAACTATTATGTCACTGTCTCCGCTTACTGCTACAAAAAGGAGCTCAACGATGAAAGATGAAGTAATTCTGGCTATTGAAAGCAGCTGTGATGAAACAGCTATCGCCATCTTGAAAAACGGTGACGAGCTTTTAGCCAATACCGTCAATACACAGATCAAGGATCACCAGCGCTTTGGAGGCGTCTATCCCGAACTTGCCAGCCGTCTTCATTTAAAGAATATCTCCAAAGTCGTCTCTTATGCTTTATCCCTGAAAGGATTCGATTATCACACCATTACTCATGTGGCTGTCACTGGAGGTCCAGGACTTCCCGGAGCTTTACAGATTGGCAACATGGCTGCTAAGACAATTGCTCAGTATCTGAATGTTCCTCTGATTTCCGTTCATCATTTAGCCGGACATATCTATGCCAATGAGTATGCCGCTCCCTTTACTTATCCATTGATTGCTTTAGTAGCAAGCGGTGGCAACAGTGAGATTGTCTTACTGGAAAAGGAACTCAGTTTTAAGATCTTAGGCGAGACTGAGGATGACGCTATCGGAGAGGCTTTCGATAAAGTCGCCAGAGCTTTAGGATTGCCTTATCCTGGCGGAGTCATGATCGATAAAGTATCTCAGGATCCTAATATCAAGACCTTCAAACTGCCTACTCCGAAAGTCGATGGCTGCAATCTCTCCTATTCCGGCTTAAAGAGCCATATTGTCCGAATGATTGAAAAAGAACCCCGCAATCCTGATGGCACCTTACCAGAAGAAGTCATCAAGAGCTATGCCCGTTCAACCGAAGTTAATTTCGTCAATCAGCTCTTAGATAAACTGGAATTAGCTGTCAATGACACTCATGTCAAAGAAGTAGTCGTCGGAGGAGGAGTCTCCGCTAACTCTTATTTAAGAAGCGAAGTCAGCAAACGTTTCGCTAACTATCCTGACATCCGAGTCGTCATTCCTCCGCTTTGGTGTACCACTGACAATGCTGCTATGATTGCTAAAGTCGCTCATCATATGATCAGCGAAAACCGTTTAAGTCCTCTCTCTGTCTCTACTGAACCTAACCGTTCCTTAGTCGAAGAAAACCAATAATATAAAGGATAATAGCTTATGGAATTACATGAAAAAGTCGATGTGAAGGATCTGTATCTGAAAAAGCCGGAAGAGTTGAAAACTTTAGATAACCAGAATCTGGAAATCGGTGGCTTTGTCAGAAACAACCGCTGCTTAGGTCAAGTCGGTTTTCTCTCCGTCAATGACGGTACCTGCTTTGACAACATCCAGGTCGTTTATAAGAATACCGATAAGGATACTTTAGGTATCCGCTTAGGATCCTCAGTACGAGTGGAAGGTGTCTTTAAGTTGACTCCTGATGCTCCTCAGCCTTTTGAGATCGATGCCACCAAGATTGAGCTGATTGGCTCAGTCGGTGATAACTATCCCCTTCAGAAAAAGAAGACTTCCTTCGATTATCTGAGAACTATTCCGCAGTGGCGAATGAAGACCAATACCTTCAACGCCGTTTTCCGTGTCAGAAGCACATTGGCTTATTACATTCACCAGTACTTCCACGATAATGGCTTTTTATGGATTCATACTCCGATTCTGACTGCCAATGACTGCGAAGGCGAAGGACAGACTTTCAATGTCTACGCCGATGAAAAACACCCTACTGAATTCTTCAACAAGGACAATGTCCATTTAACCGTCTCTGGTCAGTTGCACGTTGAGCCTTTTGCCCTTACTTATGGCAAGGTTTATACTTTCGGGCCGACATTCAGAGCTGAAAAGTCCAATACGACCCGTCATGCCGCCGAATTCTGGATGGTTGAACCGGAAATCAGCTGGGCCCATATGGTCGATGATGAAGACCTAATGGAGGACTTTTTGAAATATGTCGTCAAGCATACCCGTGAAGAGTGTGCCCAGGATATGCAGTTCTTTGCTGAAAGAATCGATAAGGACCTGCCTGCCCGTTTAGATGAATTCGTTTCTAAGCCATTCACTAGAGTCAAGTATGAGGATGCTATCAAGATCCTTCAGGATGCCGTTAAGAGCGGACATCATTTCGATGTCAGTGACATCAAGTTTGGACTTGATTTAGGCTCCGAACATGAAAGATATCTGACGGAACAGGTCTTCAAGGGACCTATCTTCCTGACTGATTATCCTAAGGAAATCAAGGCTTTCTATATGAAGGCTAATCCGGATAACAAGACCGTAGCTGCAGTTGACTTACTGGTTCCCACTATCGGTGAACTTTGTGGTGGCTCGGAACGTGAAGTTGACTATGATAAACTGCTTAACCGTATGAATGAGCTGAAGATGAATATTCCGGCTTATCAGTGGTATTTGGATTTAAGAAAGAACGGTTCCATCCCGCATTCCGGATTCGGTCTCGGATTTGAAAGATTAGTCATGTTAGTCACTGGTATGCAGAATATTAGAGATACTCTTCCTTATCCTCGCTGCTATAAGGATATGCTTTATTAATGTTCTTTCATCATAAGGATAATCCGGAAAAACAGTCCAGTAATCCTGATGATCCGGCCAATAAGACCAACTCTAACCCCACTCCGCCCCCGATCAACATAGTCGTCAACACCGGTGAAAAGGCTGCTCCTAAAAAGGAGTCAGGTTTTTCAATCGCTTTGAAAATCGTCTCCGCTGTGGTCGTCTTAGCTCTCTTAGGAACTTCCATCTATGCTATCTATGGTGCTATCCATGAGCAGATTTATTCCAAGAACAATGACGACTCCTATATTCTTTTAACTGATTCCGACTTCTCTAAAAGCCAATTAGCCTATAGCCAATTCGGAACCAAGGACACCTCTTTATCCAACAAGAACAAGATTCGGGATTATGCCTTGATTGGAACTAAATTATTAGTCAGTGAAAGTAAAATCACTCCTTCCCTGCTATCAAAAAGCAATGCTTCCCTGATTGCCGGAAGCAACTATACTGATATCTCCTTGTGGCAGTTATCCAGCAACACCAGTTATTCGGCTTTAACTACTGATTTTGCAAATGACATCTATACCATTGACTTAAGTCTCTGCCCGGAAGGGGATTATCTGATTTATCCTTTTTCTTCCACTTCTAAAAGCAATGGCATAGCAGATACTTACCCTTATTCGATTTATTCTTCTGAGACCATCAAAGAAACAATTTATTCCTTACCAAATAAAGACGGTCAAAGAAAGAGGATAACCTTACGGAACAATTCTGCTTCTCCCTATACTGTCATATCCGTAGTCAGCTGCGGTACGACTTTGCCTGATAATTATTACGATGCAGTCTTATATAACAGTCAGTATCATCTGAATGAGGATAATACCTTCACTGTCGATGGCATCAGCGCTAGCGATAAACTGGAATCACTTACGGGGACTGCTACATCCATCATGGAAAGCGGCAGATTCAAAATCAAAGCCGTTGATTCCTTGCTCAGTGCCAGTAATATCAGTTCCACTGCCGCTATTGCCTTAGACAGTTCTTTGACTGACAGCTATTGCTCCGTCTTTGTTCAAGGGTCCTTCACTACAATCGGCTTAACGGGCAAAACCTTAGAAGAAACCAGTCAGTTAGGTGGCTATGACTTATATCCGGAAATCAGAGAACTTACCGGTTATATTGATAAAGCCGGTCAGGCTTATGCCTCGGTTACTGGCAATGATATCATCCCAGCCGTTACTAGTCATGTCGGAAAAGAAAGTTTTCTCTTGGCTAGTGCCACTAACACCAGCGAGAAGATCGTTGAAGTCTTAAATAGGTTCTAAAAGGGGGACTTAATAGAATGGAAGATGGCAAAATTTTAGTCACTGGCGGAGCCGGTTACATCGGCAGCCATGCGGTAAGACAGTTAGTCAGAGCCGGTTTCCAGGTTGTCGTTGTCGACAATTTATCAACCGGACATGTCGATGCGGTTGATCCTAAAGCTGAATTTGTCTACGGCGATGTCAGAAACTTAGGACTGCTGGATGCTATCTTTACTAAGAACAAGATTATCGGTGTCATGCAATTTGCTGGCAAGATCATTGTTCCGGAATCCGTTTCTCATCCATTAGCTTACTTTGATGACAACTTCTCTGCTGTTTTATGTGTTTTAAGAGCTATGAGACTTCATAACTGCAAGAACATTGTCTTCTCTTCAACAGCCGCTGTTTATGGTTCTAGCAAAGAGCCGGCTATCACTGAGGATGCTCCGTTGAATCCCCAGTCTCCATATGGTTTCTCTAAATTGGCTGCTGAGCATCTGATCTGCGACTGTGAAAAAGCCTATGGCATCAAGCATTGCATCTTCCGTTATTTCAATGTGGCCGGTGCTAGTGAGGATGGCACAATCGGAGAGGCCCATCCGGTCGAATCTCATTTGATTCCGGTTACGGTCAATGCCGCTGAATCCGGTAAGAAGATGACCATCTTCGGAAACGACTATGCTACCCGTGATGGCACCAATTTACGTGACTACATCCATGTCCTCGACTTAGCCGATGCCCATGTCCTTGGCATGAAGCACCTCTTAGATGGCGGTGAATCGACTGTCATCAACTTAGGCAGCGAGACTGGCTACACCAACAAGGAAATCATCGAAACCGTTTCTAAAGTCACTGGCAAGAAAGTCAACTGGGAGTTCGGCCCTCGAAGAGCCGGAGATCCCGATGCCATTGTTGCCTCCAATAAGAAGGCTATGGCGGTCTTAGGCTGGAAGCCAACGAGAGACTTAACCCAGATGATCGAGGATGATGTCAACTGGAGAGTCAAACATCCTGATCTTTATGGTGCCAATAACAATAAGTTCAATTCAACCGAGAAGCAGCATTTAGTCCGTGTCAACGAGACTAGAAACACTTCTGCTCTTTATGAGGATATTGAAATCAATGACCGTATCCGTGCTCATAAAATTAAGACTGCTAACGACTTATAGACTTTGATAACGGGGTGAGAGTTTCTCACCCCTTTTTTTATTTCAAGTAAACGCTTTTGTAATTATCAGAAAGTGATTTCTTTCTTTTTTGGATTGGTTTTTACCCGCTTTCAATAAGACAAACTAAAAAGTGATTTACTATTGATTCATTTTGGTATATCTTTTTCTTATTGTGTTTTTAAACCAGAGGAGAGCAAACATGCCAGACAAGAACTTCAATATTGTGTCGCAGTTCGGAATCGATGTCTTTGGTGAGAAGGAAATGAAAACCTACCTTACTCCTGCTGTCTATAAGGAATTAGAAGCCACTATTAAAGGGAATAAGCCTCTGAATCAGAAATTAGCTGATGTCATCGCTAAAGGGATGAAGGACTGGGCCATTTCAAAAGGTGCTACTCATTACACCCACTGGTTCCAACCACTTACCGGTCTCACGGCTGAAAAGCATGATTCCTTTATTTCCGTACCTGATAA
>JBAXZY010000091.1:0-5651 GCA_041670045.1 Bacilli bacterium
CGTAAACAAGTAACCGGATCCTTCTTAGCAGCAATCCTAGCTGGGATCAAAGAGGCAATATAAGTCAAGATAATGGAAAGAAGTAAGAGTAAAACCGCATGTAAAGGATTAAGGAAGGCAATCATGCCTAGCTCAACTTCTGGGAACATATTATCAAGTATCAAAGATAGCGGTATAGATATCAGGTAAGTGATGACAATACCAATCATACCGGAGATGAATCCAATAATGACTGCTTCCGCCTTAAACAGTCTTCCAACATCCTTCTTTCGGGCACCAATAGAACGTAAAATGCCGATTTCCTTGGTTCTTTCAACAACGGAGGAATAAATAATGATACCGATCATAACAGAGGATACGACTAATGAAATTGAGGCAAAAGCGATTAAAACCGCGGAAATAACGGATACTATCTGGCCGACAATATCAGTCGCCGTCTGACCAACATCCGTGTATATTACCTGGGCCTCCGTTGTTTTACCGGTGTTATAAGCACTTAGATAATCAGTAACCGCCTTCTTAGAGGCATAATCAGTAGGATAAATCGTAATCGTAGACACAAAACTTGAATACGTAAGAGGATCTAAAACACTGGTTGAATCCGTATAAGACAAGGAGACATCAGTTCCTAAAGACAGTCTCACATTCATGTAAGTGCTTAACGAATTAGTGGATATCTTGTTCAGGCTATCCACAATATTCAAAGCCGCCATTGAGAAGCTACTAGTAACTGGAGAGAAGACCGTTGAAAGAGAAGTTTCATCAGTGGTATCAGAAGCATAGATGTTATCGACACTATCCTTAAATAAAGTAGCGTAATTCTCAGTTGAAGTAGGGGAAATATAGAGATGGTTCTTAAAGTCCTGACCAATAGAGCAGTTCTGGTTGTCATAGAAGGACTGATAAGTCAAAGTCTTAGGATAATAAATACCAGTCGATAAAAGGCCTAAAGAGGTCGTATTCTTCTGTCGAAGAATAGCTTTAATCTTCAGTTTCCGGTTATGAGTGTTCGTATAAAGTTTTGCTAATTCCGTTTGATTATTAGCCGGAGAAGAATAATAAGTAAGTTGCTTATTGAAATAAGGTTTCAGTTGATCACAGTCTCTAATAGCAACAATAAAATTATCTAAGGCTTTACCAAAAGCAGTTCGATTAGTTTCCTTTTCTTCATCCGTACCGGAATTAAGTTTGTCTTCAACTAAGCATTCTTTGATATCGGGCACTTTCAAAGATGACAACTCCGTATTCTGAAGTTTAGTTTGCAGAGTAGTCATATTGATATAAGGAGTTAAAGCAGCCAAAGCAGCAATCACAGAAACATTAGTTAAAGCTATTTTAAGGACACTATTGTCCGGAATATCGAATAAATCAGATAAACTAGTCAAAGATATTGAGGTACTGCTTGAATCTTCATTTGCTGTTAAAGCATTCATAATATCAGTCATAGTCACTGAGTTCTTGAAATAGATGCCAGGAGTATAGACAGCGTTGTTGTCTTTATCGACATTCAGTTTAGCCTCACCATAATAGTCATCCGATAAGACATACTCGAATTCCCGTCCCAGAATATCGTCAAAGGAAATAGTACCAGTGCTAGGATCCATCCCTAGGCTTGACATTAAAGTAGTAGTCAAGGCATTCTTGGAATTGACTACTAAGACAAGACCGAATTCATCCTGATCAGGATTTCCGTATTCATCAGTCGTGATGGTCTCTTCATCCGGATACGAGCCTTTTAAAACATCATAAGTATCCTGAATCATCGTAGAATCAGCAGGCAGCTCCTGCCAAGCTGAGGAAGAGGTGCTCATCATGGAAGTCAGTGATTCCAAATAGGATTCTTGAGAAGTATTCAAGGATGTATAGACATCCGTTCCATTAGATGTGTATTTGCTTAAAACATGCATGCCGATGGAATAGTTGTAACGGACTTTGGCATAATCCGTCTTGGAATTGTTTTTCTTTTTCAGGGTATCATTCATTTGACTAAGGTAGTTGATGTAATCAGAAGTGATGTTGTTGACATGAAGACTGGAGGTGGTTGGCTCAACCACATGAATTTCTTCATCATCCGGATAGGCAGTCAGATCCGAGGTTGAATTATTCACATAGTCATAGCCGTACTTTTCAACTGAAACCGGGAACTTCGAAAAAGTCTCGGATTCCATTCGATTGACATAGCCAGTGAATCCATTCGATAAAGCTAATACTAAGCCGACACCGATAATACCAAAAGAAGCCGCAATAGAAGTGACAATGGTCTTACCTTTCTTAGTATTCAGATTGTGGCCCGATATTCCTAAGGCGGTTAAGAAAGACATTGCCGTATGCTTTGGTTTAGTTTCTTCTGCTTTTTGATTATTGTCTTTATTAGCCTCGCTTTGTTTAGTTTCGACAATAGGCTGAGTGGTTTTCTCAGTATCAGACAAGACCTTTCCATCAGTCAAAGTAATGATGCGGCTAGCATACTTATCAGCTAAAGCCTGGTTATGAGTGACCATGATGACAAGTTTAGTCTTGCTGATTGTCTTTAATAGTTCCATAACCTGAACTGAAGTGACTGAGTCTAAAGCACCAGTTGGCTCATCTGCTAAAACAATGTTCGGTTGATTGACAATGGCTCTAGCAATAGCCACTCTTTGCATCTGCCCTCCTGACATCTGATTAGGTTTCTTATCAATTTCTGATTTCAAACCAACGGAAATCAAGACCTCTTGTGCTCTTTGGTCTCTTTCTTTAGGAGAAATTCCCGATAATGTCATTGCCAGTTCAACATTGCCTTTGACAGTCAGATGGGGAATCAGATTATAGTTTTGAAAGACAATACCGATTTCCCGGTTACGATAAGCATCCCAGTCCTGATCGGTATAGTTCTTAGTCGACTGACCATTGATAATAACATCCCCATCAGTGTATTTGTCTAAGCCGCCGATGATGTTAAGCAGAGTCGTCTTACCGCAGCCAGACGGCCCTAAAATGCAGACAAAACCGGTTTCCGGGAACTTCAAAGAAATGTCCCGTAAAGCCACAACCGGTTTATTGTCTTTAATGGCATAGTCTTTGAATATATGTTTTAGAACCAACATAAGATTTACCCTCCTGTTAAACAAAATAGGGAGCTAATACCGTTAGCTCCCTATGATTTTCTGAATTACGAACGAGCCTGATACAAAGGCTTGTTGCTATCACCGCTAGCGCTGACTGGCGGAGAAATCTTAGAAGAAATCCAAACAACACGCAGCACATAAGCGCCAATCAAGAGAACTAATTCATTAGTGAAGCTCAAGAATCCGATAGCTAAACCGATGATTTCCGGGGTGAAAGCCATAGCAACAGCTTCCTTCATGGCTTCCCAGAAATTAGTATCACGGCAGACAGAATTCTTTCTTCTCTGCATGATGAATAAGGCTAAAGCACCGACTAATTCCATAATGACGACAGCGGCAGACATAATACCGCAGTTGATCCAAACTGTGTTCAAAGCAGAAGGAGTGGCAGCCTTATGAAGCATATCATGGAAAGCCTTATAAGCTTCAGTAACACTGTTAGTAGTTCCGTCAGCTTTAGCGAATATACTGTTATAAAGAGTTGTATTTGAAGCAGCTACCTCAGTAGAGACAGCATACTGCAGATCTCCGACATAGGAAGCAGTAGCGGAATTGGACTTACTGGATAATGTTGAATAAAGAACAATATCAATCTCATCCTGGAAGATAAGAGCATACGAATGAGGATAAGCAGTGACTGAACTAGAAGTAGTATTAGTCTTTAAGATCTGCTTATTGATGAAATTGTTTCTGAACTGGGATCCGTTAGTAGTTCCCTTAAGAGAAATAGCGGGGAAGTAATACATGTTAAGTAAAGTGACACGATCAGAATCCTCATAAGAAGTTGAAGAAGAGGAAGACGATGAAGACAAAGTACTAGTTATCATCGATGATTTCAGGACAGAATATGAATCAAAATAGAAAGTAGTTGTAATACCAGTAGGATTAGTTAACACGGTAGTATCAGTTGAAACTGAAGTGTCAGTATAAGAACCAGCAGCTAATTCATTAGAAGTATTGGTTCCGTTAGCTTCGTTCTCTAAGGCACCAGCATCTGTAGCCGCATAAGCAGAAATCTTAGTCATATCCAAAGAAGGTTTGCCATTTGAATCAGTAGTGAAATTGATTGTCCTGAAATAATCAGTTACAAAAGCGGCCTCAAAGCCACGATCGACTTCCTGATTAGAAGAACTAGTCATAAACGAAGCATTATCAGCCGTATAACCTTTAGACATCAGAGGAATCCAAGTCAAAAAGATACCTAAAACAAAGAGAATAGCGGTGATCCACCACTTTTTCTTTCTTCCATCGATGACAGCTTGGTTATTGTAAAGAATTTTCCAGCAGTACATTAAGTTACTCATTATATTTATATCCTTAAATGAACTACATTATTATCTACTAAAATCAGGTTTATTACAACCTTTAAAATCAAGATTTGGATTTTTGCTTTTGCCTCTTTAACTCTAAGAAAATCTTAAACTGAAAAACCGATAATTTTCCTAAGAGGTTTTTTAAGCTCAAAAATCTTCTTTTTGCTCATTGTTACGGCAGTTATTCTCCTTAGTTACTTTGCAAAATAGTTAGCAACTTATTTTTAAAGTCAAGTCGCTACTACCGATTTTCGTTGTTTTCTTGTTGCTTTAAGAAAAAAGTTCCTTTATAATCTCATTAGTAGAAATGATTGGAGGAATAACAAATCATGGCTAAAGAAAGATCTACCCCTAGATACATCAAAATCGCTCAGGATGTCTGCGGAAAAATTTTAACTGGCGAGTATCCTGAGGGTACGTTACTTAAGGGACGTTCAATCTTAGGTGCTTCTTATGGTGTCTCTCCGGAGACTGTCAGAAAGGCTCTTAACATTCTTGAGAAGGAAAAGGTCGTCTCTTCTAAGAGAGGCGTTGGCGTCTTCGTTGATTCCGTCCTTCATGCTCAGGAATTTGCCAATAAGTGGAAGGCTGAAACTCAGATCAAGGACAAGTATGCTAACCTTGAAAAGCTTTTAGGAGATCAGAAAGAGCTTCAGGGAAAGATTGACACTGCCATTGATGATATGAAGGATTCCTTCACTTATCAGACAACCGAAGCTGTCAAGTTCTCTAACGTTGAGATCCCTCAGAACAGCTGGATCAATGGCAAGACCATTGGTGAGACTTATTTCTGGAACTACACTGAAGCTACTATCGTTGCCGTCATCGGTGCCGATAATATCTGCAAGCAGTCTGTTGGCCCGAACTTTGCTCTCCATGCTGGAGACAAGCTCATCTTCGTTGGCAAGGATAACCTTACCTTCGACAGAGTCCTTTCCTTCCTCACTTACGGCGTCATCGAAAACAACAAGTAGTTTCTTCAATCAAAGAAAATCAGGAAGGCAGCAATGCCTTCCTTTTTTTATTTATGAAAATTTTTTATTGGTTCACTTAATAGAAATTAAAAAAAAGGTGCCCATTATATGGCACCTTTCTCGTTACACACTAACTATTTAATCGGCTGTATAAGTAGGAAGCGTATCTTCGTAGGAAATATTATAAGTCGTATCCAGCGTATGCCATTTATTATCAAACTGATAACAAGAATCAACCTTATGATAAGCACCATAAG
>JBAXZY010000092.1:0-5553 GCA_041670045.1 Bacilli bacterium
GATTGCCTTCCTTAATCCTTTACATGCGGTTTTACTCTTACTTCTTTCCATTATCTTGACTTATATTGCCTCTTTGATCCCAGCTAGGATTGCTGCTAAGAAGGATCCGGTTACTTGTTTACGGACTGAGTGAAGTATTGTCTCTTTTATTGCTGTATTAGGCTATAATCTTATTAACTAAAAAATATAAATTCATCATGGGTAAAGAGCTTATCGGAAGACTCAAAGAAGCCTCAATCTCAATCCTACCGATTGTGGTGTTAATTATCATCCTTAATTTCTCTTCAAAGGATATTGCTTTTGATGGCAGCAGTGCCACTAATGGCATGGGTCCGATCTTCGCTTCTTTCCTGATTTCAATCATTCCCTTGATTGTCGGAATGGCTTTATTCAACATGGGTGCTGAAAAATCCATGGGTCAGATTGGTGAAATAGTCGGAACAACTTTAACGAAACGGAAATCCTTGATTCTCTTAGCTATTGTCGCTTTGTTGATGGGAACTTTGACGACTATGGCTGAACCGGATTTAACGGTTCTTTCTTTAAGATTACTTCCCGAAGGCTCTAATTGGATTTTCATTGTTGTTGTTTCCTTAGGGGTTGGTATCTTATTAATGGTAGCTGTTTTCCGTGTTATTTTCCAAAAATCATTGAAGATATGGTTGATTATTGCTTATGGTTTAGTCTTTGCATTAGGCTGTCTGGCTGATAAGAATTTCTTTACCATTGTCTTTGATTCTGGCGGTGTCACCACGGGCCCAGTATCAGTTCCTTTTATTATTGCCCTAGGTGTTGGTGTTGCTACTGTCAGAGGCGGCAAAAACCCTGAAGATGATGCTTTTGGTTATTCCGGTCTTTGTTCTTTAGGGCCTCTAATCTCGGTGATGATTCTTTGTGCTTTCTTATCAAATAATGCCGGCATTTCCAATATTGAAGGCAATATTGAGAATCAGGTCAGTGATATGTTCTCTACTTTGTCTTCTCATGGTGAAATCGGAAGCCTCTATCTGAATAACTTCTTAAGTGCTTTAAGAGAGGTATCTTTATCGATGTCTCCGATTGTCGTTTTCTTTGTTTTCTATAACTTCTTTTTGAAAATCAAAGGACCAAAACTTTGGAGTATCATCATTGGTTTATTCTATACCTTCATCGGCTTAGTCTTCTTCCTGATGGGAGCCAATTCCGGATTCATTACCGTTGCCTCTTCTTTAGGCAAGAGTTTTGGACATCTATCCATCTATTTGTTCTTAGGCATCGGTTTTGTGATTGGCTGTCTTATCATCTTAGCCGAACCGGCCGTTCATGTCTTGGCTGAACAGGTTAGCGAAGTCAGCCGTGGTGTCATTAAGAAATCAACGATCTATATTGCTCTTTGCTTAGCTACTGGATTAGCTGTTCTATTGAACATTATCCGTGTCCGCTTCTCGATTCCTCTTGTTTATTTCATAGTCGTAGTTTACATCATTACCTTTGCTATGTGCTTCTTTGTTCCGGATATCTATGTGGCTATTGCCTTTGATTCCAGTGGCGTTGCCACTGGCACCTTATCCAGTTGCTTCCTGCTTCCAATGTTCATTGGCTATACCAATACTCTCTATGAACAAGGAGTGTATGGCGATATAACCTTAGGTGCCGCTATGTTAGAAAACGGCTTTGGAATTATTGGTATGGTTTCCACCATGCCTTTGATTGCTATTGAGTTAGTAGGCTTGATTGGAGTCATCAAGACGAAGACGGCTTATAAGAAGGCTCTTGAGAGTGTCCGTGAACCTGATGATTCACAGATTATTCATCTTCCAAGTGTTATGGGGGCTTAAATATGTTCAGCTTTATTAAGAAGAAAAAAGCCAAGCCAGAAGAAACGAAAGAACAGTCTTTTACTAGAAAAGCTTTTGATCAACGTGAGAAAGTTTATCCTTTATCCTTGTTCGTTACCATCGTCGGCCGTGAACAATCGCGTTTCTTTGTTGACAGTTATGCAACCGCGGGCGCCTCTTTATCCATGGTTATTTATTCCTTCTCCATGCCACCGGATGAAGTCATGCGTCTACTAGGGAATGACAACACGAAGAAGGATATGGTATTCACAGTCGTTAGAACTGAGGATATTCCTAAGCTGAAGAAAATAGCCGTAGCCCGTTTTGCTATTTCGAGGGCTGCAAAAGGAATAGCCTTTGCTGTTCCAATCGATTCCGTCAGCGGAATTGCAGTTTATAAGTTCTTAGCTGATCAGAACAAGGAGGTTAGAACCAATGTCAAACACGGATAATGAAGTAAAACCGATAGTCAAGAAACAGTCGTTGATCGTCACTATTGTCAATAAAGGATCAACGGATTTAGTTATGAATGCAGCTAGAAAAGCCGGTGGGAAAGGTGGCACTATCACGATTGCCAGAGGTACTGGCAATCCTGATTTAGCAAAGTTCTACGGCTTAGCTATTCAGCCTGAAAAGGAAATGGTCTTCATTGTAGTTGATGACACCATCAAAGATAAGGTTATGAAGCAGATATATGATGAGGCCGGTATCTCAACTCAGGGACAGGGAATATCATTCTCCGTACCAATCACGGATGCCATCGGCTTGAATCCGTTAAATGAAGATCAGGATCAGAAAGCTCAATAAATCGAAAAAGAAAAAGCCTGGCTCAACGCCAGGCTTTATCATTGCTAGATGGTGGATCTTTAGGGACTCGAACCCTAGGCCCACTGATTAAGAGTCAGTTGCTCTACCAGCTGAGCTAAAGATCCAACTAATTTCGGGCTTGATAATTATATTACTAGACCCAAGATAATGCAAGATTCTATAAAAAGTTTTTCATAAAAAAGTTTGGATGATGATAAAAAGCACCATAAATAAGCAATAATCAGTCATCAAAAAAGAATATTTTTATCGATTGTTCTTTTCTTTTAAACTACTTCAGTTGTCTTTTTTCAGTATCGGCGGTATTAGGTGCAACTTTCTTTTTGGTGAATAGCAATGAGAAGAAACCAGTACTTTCTTCTCCTCTCATTTTACTGAAGACAATCATTAGTAATCCTAACAAAGCTGAAACTTCGGCTCCATAGATGACAAGCATCAGCCACATCGTTTTAGTCAGGTAATGATAGTCAACCCCGCTTAATTCCATGGAGAGGTTACTGGCTTTGCTGGATATAGCCGGGACTGAAGGTAAAGCAAAGACAAAGATCAGTACTCCAATCCAGATGGCGGAATAAAGAATCACCCGGTAGTTGTTGAAAGGAGAGCAGCAGGAGTAGACCATTGCTAAGGAGATGATGGTCATGGTGAGGGCACAGAAGGAGGTAAAGGCAATAGTATCGTTAGTGGTATTGCCAGTGAAGTCCAGGAAATTACCGGAATACTTCATGATGTAGTTGATGGAGATAGCTAAGATCATGCAGATGGCGCCAGGAATAGCTCGCGAGAAGGTATTCTTTAAGAAGTGACCTTTGATCAACTGATCATTCTGCTGTAAGGCTAAGAAGAAGGAAGGAACACCAATGCCGAAGATTTCCATGATCATGATATTGTTAGTTGTGAAGGGGTAAGGTATGCCGTTACCATGGTTAGCATAGGAGAGAACAACTATTAAGGTGAAGACAATAGTGAAGATGGTTTTCATCAGGAACAAGGAAGAGGATCTTTGAATATTGTTGATTACTCGTCTGCCTTCTTTGACAGCGGCTGGCATGGAAGCAAAATTAGAATCAAGAAGAACTAAGTGAGCGACGTTTCTAGCAGCACTGGCACCGTTTGCCATAGCTACTGAGCAATCAGCGTTCTTCATAGCTAAGATATCATTGACACCATCACCGGTCATTCCGACTGTATTCTTCTCATCTTTCAGTTTTTTGATGATAGCAGCTTTCTGCTCCGGGGAGACTCTTCCAAAGACGGTGTAATCATCTACGATGTCGGCTACTTCTTTTGCGGATAAGCCTTCTAAGGAGACACATTTCTCAGCATTCGGGACTCCACATTTTGCGGCAATCTCAGCAGCAGTCAGTGGGTTATCGCCGGAGATGATTTTGATTTTGACACTGTTTTCCATGAACCATTTGATGGTTTCTTTGGCCTGAGGTCTTATATGATCTTCTAAGGTGAAGATAGCAACGGGATAAATCTTGCCATCAATTTCATTGTTCTTGATGTAGTTATCGCTGTGGCAGAGCATTACTACTCGTAAGCCTTTGGCTTCTTTTTCAGCAATGTATCTAGTGATGGTTCTATCTTTTGTCTTATAGATGTATTCCGGGGCACCTAGGATGAAGGTTCCTAATTCATCAAAGGAGACCGCTGAAAATTTCCGGGAGGAGGAGAAAGGAATGGTTCCTCTTGGTATATAGTCTTTCTTTAAGGGATATCTTTGAGATAAGGCAATGGAGGTCTGATTGTTTTCGTGGAAGGAATTCAGGTAGGATCCCATTACTTTCTCAAGATCGTAGTCTTTATTAATAAGTAGGACTTCATCGACTTTCATAGTGCCGTCTGTTAAGGTACCGGTCTTATCTAGACAGAGGATGTTGATTCTAGCTAACATCTCAATGCTGTATAAGTCCTGAACCAAGGTATTCTTCTTAGCTAAGGACATGACTCCGGCTGCCAGAGCAACTGATGTAAGCAAATACATACCGGCTGGGACCATGCCAATCATGGATCCAGCTGTATAACTCATGGCATGACTAGCTATCTCCCAAGTCGATAAATCAGTCTGACTGGCGTAATGCATCCACTGAGTGAAGAACAAGGCACCACCTAAAGGAATGATGATTAAGGAGATGACTCGAATGATGGTATTCAGAGAACGCATCAATTCTGATTTAGGCTTTGAAAATTCCTTGGCCTTAGCTTGGATTCCAGAAGCATAGTTATAGTCACCGATTAATTTAGCTTGTACAATCGCGGAACCGGAAACTACAAATGAGCCAGCTAAGATGGTATCTCCGATACCTTTCTTGATTGGCAGTGATTCACCAGTTAAAAGTGATTCATTTACTTCCATTGTTCCATCTTTGATGACTGAATCAGTCGGGATCTGATCACCATTGTTAAGAACATAGATATCATCTAAGACTAACTGATCAGTAGGTATGACTTCAGTTTTACTGTTTCTGACCACTTTGACATTCTGAGCAGTTACCAGTTTTAATTTAGCAATTGTATTCTTAGCTCTGATTTCCTGCACAATACCGATGATGGTATTTAGAATTGCCACCCATAGGAAATAAGACTGGGTATAGTGTCCAAAGACTAATAAGGCTACCGCTATTGCCAATTCAATCAAGTTGAAGAAAGTAAAGATATTGGAACAGATGATGCCAGCGTAGGTTTTGGAGTTGGTGATCTTATTTTTGTTGTTCAGCTGCTGAGCGTTTCTTTCAGCCACTTGAACTGTATTCAAACCCACTAAGATATCAGGATCATAACGCTTTAAATCTTCGGGAAGGGTCTTGATGCCAGCAGTGTTGGATTTTACTTTCTTGACACCTGGAATCTTCTTTTCGATTTCTTTGTTGTGTCTATGGTTCTTCTTCAGTTCTTTGATGTTGAC
>JBAXZY010000093.1:0-5188 GCA_041670045.1 Bacilli bacterium
ACCGGAATCACCTAATAAGAAGAGATTCTTGACACGGTCCTTCATTCTTATCTGGACACCAGCACCGTGAATAGGAAGCAGTTTCCGTTCAATCATGATGAGATAGAACAAGGTTAGGACCATCTTCTTAGCATATCCAAAGTAATCGACATCGGCATCTTTAGGTAAGACACCGACATAAGTAGACTTCTCTTTATAATAATAGCAGGATTTGACACAGTTATTGGCACCGAATAAGACCACGAAAGAGACATCCTTGTCTTTGTTAGGATCATAGGATTCAACTTGGAACAAGTTTCCAATCGATACTAAGAAGCCCATGTAGTCTTTATCGAAATACACGACGCCTTTAGTATCATAGATTCTTAAAAGAACACCGTAGCTGTGTTCATAATCGAAATCTTTGCTTGTGACCTTGCCGTTTTGTTCAAAGAAGAATCCCTTACGGGTATTCTGTTTTGTTTTAATAATAAACGGTGGCTGTGTTACTAATGATTCCATTAAAGGGACTCCCTTTAAGAAAGCTAAATCATTCGGTAAAGGAAGCTTTTCATGGGCTAAAAGAACACCGGCATTTCCACCAGCCGGTAAGACACGGTAAACAATCTGCTCATGACCAAGGATGGTTTCATAAACATCACGGTAGGCGCTGACAACCGAATTAGAAAAATCCGAGAAAGCACTGATGAATTTACGGTGAGAGGCTTTCTCACCGGAATTCTTCACATAAACCAAATAACGTTCCTTCTTTCTCCAATAATCATAGATAGAATCAATCAGGTTAAGAAGATCATCCCGGTTTTTATCATCCAAAGAAGCAAGCTTCTCCATGGTATCAGGATCTTTTTCAAGAATTTTCTTTAAAAACAGAATGCAGGTTTCAGCCTGATAGGAAAGGAAGAAAGAGGAATTAGGTCGGCTTTCTTTTAAAGAGTCAGCAAAATAGGATTTGAGGAAATCAACAAACTGCTGACTGTTAAGTAATTGTTCAGAAGTAAACACCGCATCCGTCTTAGTTAAATCAATAATCGTTTTCTTCATGAATTTCCACCCTTTAAGGCTAAACCGGAAAAATAAAAGTGCCCTTTTATTTCTAACTTATTTATTTTAGCAAAAAGAAAGAGCAATAAGACGGAAATTGTATGAACTTAAACAAATATTACCTCAATTGCGCTTTCAATAATGAAAAACACCCAGATTATCAACGATGGAAACAATATGTCATTTAAAAGACCACTCCTCTTTTGGCTTTGGTTTATATTCCATAAGGGCTATAATAATCCTGTCACTTTGTCAGTCACTCCTTCTATAGTACTTTTTCGGTAAAAAGAAGGAAAACAAGGATTAGCTCAATTATCCCTTGAACAATCAAGTGATTTGAGATAAGATTATTAAGCTGTTTTGAGTTGGCCCAGTAGCTCAGTTGGATAGAGCATCTGCCTTCTAAGCAGAGGGCCGGGCGTTCGAGTCGCCCCTGGGTCACCATGAAATGAATCGGTCAACAGTGAAATTACTCACGGTTGACCTTTTTCTATATTTGAAAATAAAAAAAGGCAGCCTGATTTTGGCTGCCATTATGGGAAGCAAAGGAACTTATTGACTGATGCTTACGGCAGCTAAATCAGTCATTGAAATAACGCCTAAAAGCTTCTCATTTCTTTTTCCATGCTCAGTGACTAAAAGAAGTCCCACGTTTTTGTCATGAGCCTTTCTTTTCTTAATTAAAGAGAAAGCGGTCAGAACATTGGAGTAACGGGAAACAAAGACAAAGCATTCATTCAAATGATCTTCTAATCCGGTAACAGAGGAAAAATCGCTAACCTGGTAAGAATCATCAATCGTAAGCTTTTCATGAGTTGAAACAAAATCAAAGAAAGTGGAACGTGAGAAGATTCCTTTGACTTGACCTAAGGAGTCCAGAATAGGCAAATGAGAAAGTTTCTTTTCTTCCATCGCCTTAATAACACTCGAAATACTGTCCCCGTCCCGTAAGGAGATAATATTCTTGCTAGCCAATTGATAGCAGGTCAAAGGCGAAATGATCGCCTCTGATACTTTTTCAAACCGGCTGAGGAATTCCTCAGTCGGAGCACAGGCATTGTTTTCGTGAGAAAGAATGTTCCGTAAGTCGCTGGCCGTCTTCAGGAAGTCATAGTTATCCCGGTTTGAGACAACCGGGTTAAGCTGATTGTAATAGACTTCATTTAAAGCCCGGCTGAAAGAAACGAATTCATCGTTCAAATCAGCGATGGCAATAAGTTCCTTTTCCAAATCTTTAAAGACAGTCAGGAACTTATTGATTCTTTGACTTTCTTCCATTAGATCTTTTCGTTTCTTAAATTGGCAGCTAATTCAATGCTGTCAGCTGTTTCCTTCAGATAATCGGATTTCAAGTCTTCAATAGTGCCATTATCCATATGGGAGGCAATTTCAGCATCAAAAGGAATTTCTTCAAAATGAGGAATGCCATGATTTTTAGCTAAATTCTCATCCGGTTTGCCGTAAATATCGATTCTTTCACCACATTTAGGGCATTTGACATAGGCCATGTTTTCAACTAAGGAAATTAGAGGAACGGAGAGCATATCAGCCATCTTGGCGGACTTTTCAACAACCATGGATACCAAATTCTGAGGAGTGGAGACCAAAACGGCACTGGACAAGGCGATATCCTGGAAAACAGTCAAGGAAACATCGGCTGTTCCCGGAGCCATATCAATAATCAGGAAATCAACATCCCAGTTAACTTCGGTGTAGAACTGCTGGCAGAGAGTCCCAATCATCGGTCCTCGCCAAACAATCGGAGCATTGGGATCGTCCAATAATAAATTGGAGGACATGATTTCAATTCCAGTCTTGCTCTTAATAGGAGCAAAGAACTTTTCCGAGGAAGAAGTGACCGGTCCTTTGACATTGAAGGCAAAGGGAATACTAGGTCCGGTGATATCAGCATCGAGAATACCGACTTTATAGCCTTTTCTTCTTAATAGGACAGCAAGATAACTGGCCGTAAAGGATTTACCAACGCCGCCTTTTCCGGAAAGAACAGCTACCGCTGCACCAATGTGGGCATAAGGAGAAGGTGAAGTCTTTGGAATGAAAGGTGCCTTTGAAGAGTCGACTGGTTTATTTTCGTTACTCATGTGTTAATCCTCCGTTGATTTCATGAAAAATTCAAACGTTACTATTATAAGATACTTTCCTATTTTATAAAGGGTTATGATTTTAGAATTTTGTCGCCCAAAGCATAATAGACACGATCTAGGTAGCTGGCCCCAAACAAAACGCCGCCAAAATAACGGACGATGATGACTTCCTTGTTGAGGTAGTTCTCTTTATCCATCAGAGAAGCCAGTTTCTTCATACTGCTGATGGGTTCCCGGTCCTCACTAAAAGCTGTAAGTTTCACTTGATAGGCATTATAATAGCAACTGGCTTTAAGAATATGTTTGGCTTTCTTGTTAAGCTTTTCCACTTCCTGATAAGCCTCTTTAGCTTCTTTTTCGGAAGTGACTTCATAAAGATAGCAGATAAACCGAGATCTCTTCTCGGTATAAGTTAAGGTCTTTAATAGTTTCATAACGCAATTTTTGACTTCATGCTGTTCATTACTTAAAATAATAACATAACCGGAGAAATAAATAATGTCTAAAATGCACTTAATAGTCGATTCCAGCTGTGACCTGCCTGATAATTTCTACAAAGATCTGAACATCAGTGTCAGTGACTTGATCATTAATATGGATGGCAAAGTCTACCATGACCGCAAAGATATCACTTCTAAGGATCTGCTTAGAATGTACGATAAAAGCAAAGTCTTCCCTAAGACTTCGGCTCTTAATATTGCCGACCTGATGGATATCTTCACTCCCGAATTGAAAAAATACGACCATATTTTCTTTATGCCTATCTCATCCAAGATCTCCTCTATCTACAACAATGCCCTTTTAGCTGTCCAGGAACTCAATGCCGCTGATAAAATAACAATCCTTGATTCCGCTTCCTTGTCTTCGGGTACTGGCTTAGAGGCTATCGGCATCGGAGAAGACATCAAAAAAGGTTTATCGGTGGATGAAATCACCAAGAACCATTACGAGCGCATAAAACGTATTTCTATGAGCTTTTGTATTGAAACTATGGACTTCCTTTATAAAGGCGGAAGATGCTCAGGATTAACTTACTTATTAGGAAACCATTTTCATCTCCACCCGATTATTGAATTAAAAGAAGGCAAGATGTCGGTCCATAAGATTGCCCGAGGCAAAGACATCAATAAAGGCTTATCTACCATGACTGATGAATTGCTTTTGGCTTTCAATAAAGGCAATATCGATTTAAATTATCCGATTCTGATTCCGAATGTGGAATCAGATGGCGGTGCTAAGCATATCCGCCATGAACTTGATGCTTTTCTGGGTACGAAGATTCTCTTCCCCATTGAGGCTTCCGGCATCATCTGCTGCCACTGTGGACGAAACACCTGCGGATTAGCCTATATGCTGAAAGAGCCTAAGTAGTTCCTTAGTCCAATTAAAAAGCCTAGCCTTCCTGGATGTCAGGTCAGCTAGGCTTTTTCAGTTACTTGATTTGACTAGAGACGCTGTCAAGGACAGCCTTGAAAGAAGAAGTAGAGAGCAAAGTCGCATAGGTTGGAATCAAAGTGGCTAAGGTTTCAGGTAAGATGGCGGCGGTCTCCTCAATCGGCAAAATTCCGAAGATGGTATCCTTAGCTGCTAAGCCTAGATAAGAATTTCCGGTAGTTGAATAAGAGGCGGTGGTTAGGAAGTAATTATAGAAAGTATAATCATGAGTATCATCCGAGATATTGGCGGTGGTGCCATTTCCGAACTGGGTGAAGACGGTTGAAAGCTCTAAATAGGTGAAGTAAAGCTTACTAGTGGATAAGGTCTTCGCTAAGGTAGCAAAGGATACCAAGGCATCGATTCCCCGTCCTTCGATAGGGTTGACATACTGATAATTGACGGTTCCTGTCGTATCATATCCTAAGAAATCAAAGTTAGCAACTGAGCTGAAATAGGTAGCAAAAGTCGTGTTACTGAGCAAAGCATGTTCAACGCCGGCCACTAATTCACTGGTGAAATCAGAGCGATAAACAATTGAAGTGGAGATACCGTCAGTGGAAGAAAAGCAATAAGCGTTCAGCTTTTCAAAATAATCGCTTGCTAAT
>JBAXZY010000094.1:0-5142 GCA_041670045.1 Bacilli bacterium
TTCTATGATTCCTATACCAAAGTCTATGGAGAGGACCGAAGTCTTCTTCATGTGGGCATTGGAAACCATGAATTCATTGTGCAGTCGGAAACCGACTATGCTACCGCTGATGAGGCTACTCAGACCAAACGCTATAATGAAAGACTTTCTTTATGGGAAAAAAAGACTGGCAATGCCTCTCCTTATTTCTATGAAGTAATCAATGGTTCCTATTATATTTTCTTAGGCACTACTAAGATGCCGGAAACCTTGGATGGCAACACCCGCGCCGACTGTGTCTTAGGTGAGACTCAGTTGAACTGGCTTTCTACCACACTTGAAGAAGCCGGAAAAACCAATAATCCGATTTATCTGTTCTCCCATGGTTCTTTAAGAGACACTGTCTCCGGATCATTATCATCCTTAGGCCAGACCTGGTATGGTTACTCTCTTGATGAAGAAACTAAATTACGTAATATCATCAAAGACTATCCTCAGATGATGTTCTTTTCCTCTCACTCCCATTGGTGCTTTGAAAGCCAAAGTCCCTATGTCATCAATGATAATTATCCTTCCTTCTTCAATACCGCCGCTATCGGTTATCTCTGGCAAGGCAAGAATGGCGGAGAGCATTATATGAACGGAAGTTATGAAAACGGCGGAGCCCAAGGGCTTTACGTTGAAGTCTATGATTCCCAATTAGTCATCAAAGGAAGACAATTTGAAGCCAGTGATACCACCAGTCAATATTGGTATAGCGGTTATCAGGTCGTCATTCCTCTTAAATAGCTAACAATTGGTTAGCTTTTGTAGGAGAAAACAATGAAATACAAATTAGGTCGAATAATCGGCTTCGGAGCCTTATCAGCACTAAGCATTGGCTTAATAGTCGGCAATGTCTACTGCTTTAAAGTCCTCGGTGTTGATTTCATCAACTCCGCCTTAGCTGGCTCAGGAGCGACTTCCGGCGATGAAGAATCAGCCCAGAAGGGTGAAAAGCTAGTTAAGAAGATCAGCGAAGAAGGTACCGTTCTACTTAAAAACGATAACAATACTTTGCCTTTGGATACTTCTGCCAACAACAAAGTCAATGTCTTTGGCTATACGAGCAATGACAAAGGCTGGGTGTTTACCGGTGTCGGATCAGGATCCTGCAAACCCGACCCTGAAAAAAGAATTGGTATCCTTAAAGGACTTACTAATGCTGGGTTTGAATACAACACTGATTTAGCCAATAAATATGATTCCGCCATCAGCACTTCAGATGAATGGCTGTCCATGAATGGCAATGGGAAGATCATTCAGCCGAGTAATGATTTTTACACGGATGATTTGATTAATTCCTGCAAGACTTTCTCGGATACGGCCATTGTTGTCCTTTCAAGATGCTCGGGAGAAAATGTCGGTGAAGTCCCGACAACTCAAACTGATTATCTGACTGGTGAGACTGATTCCACTAGAAGCTACTTGGATATCTCCGCCAAAGAAGAATACATGCTTAATTTGGTGGAAGATAACTTCTCTAAAGTCATCGTCATTCTTAATACCACCAACAACATGCAGTGTGGTTTCTTGAAGAATGACAAGATTCAGGCGGCTTTGTATTGTGGACCTACAGGCTTATGTGGAGCCGAAAGTGTCGCCAATATCTTAGCCGGTAAGAAGACTACTACTGATAGCGATGGCAAAGAAACGACTGAAACAGTTTCACCTAGTGGAAAACTGGCTGACACTTATGCCTATGATTATTCCACAGAACCCGCTTATGCCAATTCCTTTGTCAGAAACAAGTCCACTACTGGTGGAAATATTGTCTACCAGGAAAACATGTACTTCGGTTACCGCTGGTATGAGACAGCTGACCAAGAAGGTTTCTTCAATGGTTTGGATGCTGGCTATGATTCAGCAGTTGCCTATCCTTTTGGATATGGATTAAGCTACACCACTTTTTCTTGGAACCTTAAGAGCGTTTCTTTACCTACTGGTTCTAACTTAGACAAAGACAGCAAGATTGAGGTGACAGTTACTGTCACTAATACTGGCGATTATGCTGGCAAGGATGTGGTTGAGTTATATTATCTTCCTCCCTATATCGACGGTGGCATTGAAAAGAGTTATATTTCGTTAGGCGATTATGCTAAAACCTCCCTTCTTGAACCAAAGGAAAGTCAGGATGTCACTCTTTCTTTAACGGCCTATGATATGGCTTCCTATGACTGCTATGATATGAATAATAGCACTCACACCGGATATGAATTAGATAAAGGCGATTATTCATTGGAACTCAAAAGCGATGTTCATACTAAGAAAGAAATGAGCACCAATACTCTGACCTACCATGTTACTGATACCATCAACATCGACAATGATCCCACTACTGGATATGCCGTCACTAACCGTTTCACCGGTGCTGACGCTTATGCCTGGACTCCTATCGATGGCTCCAATGTCGGAATCAACGAGACCTACTTATCCAGAAAAGACTTTGTCTCAACCTTCAAAGATACTGCTTCCCGCCTTCCTACCGAGACCGCCCAGATTGCTAAAGCCCGTACCTTCACCTCAAGTGCTCAGGATACTGAGACAATGCCAACGTTTGGCACTGACTCTTCTTTGTATCTAGTCACAAAGGCTGATGGCACTAAAGCCACTAAGAAGGAATTAGAAAGTCCTTCTAACTTAGTTTTCAACGATACCTTGGTTGATGATTTGATGAAGGACTATAACAGTGACTTATGGGATAAAGTAGTTGATGAAGCAACTATCGATGAAGTCACTGGCTTAGTTGAAAGAAGCGGCTTTGGATCTCCGGCTATCGAATCAATTGGTAAGCCCAAGACCCTGGACTTTGATGGTCCTAGCGGATTCAACCAGAACACTCAGAAGATTGCCGAAGACAAATCCACATGGACTAGTTATCCCTGCGAAGAAGGAATCGGCTGCACCTGGAATCAAGCCTTAGCCTATGAAATCGGTCAGTCCATGGCTTATGAAGCCAGCAAGAGCGGTATCAACGGCTGGTATGCCCCAGGCGTCAACCTCCATCGTTCCAACTACAACGGCCGTAACTATGAATACTACAGCGAAGATCCTATCATCTCCGGTAAGATGTCAGGCGCCACTATCAAGGGTGCCAAATCCGGTGGTCTCTATACTTACCTGAAGCACTTTGCCTTAAGTGAAGAAGGTGATAACGCTAAAGGCGTTGATACCTGGATCACTGAGCAGACCTTCAGAGAAATCTACCTCAAACCGTTTGAAATCGCCGTCAAGGATGGCGCTAACGCCATCATGACTGCCTTCAACAGAATCGGAGCCGTCTGGTCAGGAGCCATCTATGATCTCTGCACTGAAATCTTAAGAAATGAATGGGGCTTCCATGGTTCAATCGTAACCGATTGGAGCAGCGGAGACGACATTATGAATCCTACCCGCGGTGTCATTGCCGGAAACGATTTATGGCTTGACCCGATGGAAACTAACTATGCTCCTTTGGATAAGACGGATGCCACTTCCATGTACTGCGCCAAGTTAGCTCTCAAACATAATCTCTATACTTATGTATCTACTTACCAGTACAGCCGTGACTATGACTCCACTGACAATGAGTATCAGGTATCAGCCGGTATCAAAGGGCCTACTTCAACCTTCAGCTGGTGGATTCCAACCTTGATCTCTATCGATGTCCTTATCGGCATAGCTACCGTCTTTATGGGTCTTTATTCCTTCCTACCTTTCTTCTATAAGCCTAAGAAAGACCTCTAAAGCAATCGCTATACTTAATCGAAGAGAAAGCTAGCTGCGGCTAGCTTTCTTTTTGATTAAGAATAATGCCCGAATAAGGCTTGTTTTATACCTAATCCTTCTTCCATATGGTAGAATAACCCTTATGGTAATTAACAATAATAGTTTTCAGGGATTCGATTCAAACATCGCAGAAAAAGACTCTGACTATTTTAGTGATGCCAAAGTAAGCAATCTTCGGATTGAGGGCGATACACTTACGGCCGATGTTAATGGCTCTGAGCTTTATCATGTCAGCATCACTCTTGATAACGATGGCTATATCACCTCATCGAACTGTACCTGCCCTGCTCAGGATGGCTGCTGCAAACATTTATTGGCGGTCTTATATGCAGCTAAGGATTATTTGGATTCAAATGGAAGCAATTTAATCAGCACTCCTATCAGTTCTTTGTCTTTTACTGAGACTAGTTTAATAAAGACAGCTGCCCAGAGTTTTGGAAACAGCTGGTATCTAGAAAGCTATCGCTCGAGCATTGATAAAATCATGGCTGAACTGAAAAAAAGACATCCAAACAGCTTTGCCTCGGCTTTATTCGCTTACCGGGATTACTTCATGAGCAAGATTGCTTATTACAGTGCTTACCCTAAAGGTGCCGGTGGCACCTTTGTTACTGATATCCTTAACCATTTCAGTGCTAAATTCGAGCAAATCCTTTCTTTGATCAATTATTCTTTTGGATTAATTACTGAGGAGGATGACTCTCTAAGAAAAGATTTAGCAGTCATTATCGGAACTGTTTCTAATAACCCGGTTTACACCCAAATCATCTTAGACAAAATCAACGCTCCGGATTCTATAGCTTCTTCTGAAACATTAATCGATAACGGCTTATGTAATTACACGGATTGTGATTTCTTTTCCAGGCTGAAACCGAATTTTCAAAAGGATATTGCAGAGGGTTTAGCAATCAATGAGGTTTCCGCCCAACGTTTGTTTAATTTCCTTTGCTTGAACAAGAGGCTTAAACTGGCTACCTCTTTAGCAACACATTATTATAAAACCCTTAGTTATGCTTCACTTTCGGCCTTCTTTGAATTAATCAAAGATGATTCAAAAAACATTTTTAAAATCAGCAAACTCTTATTCAAAGCCACCAACAATTTCCAAGTGTTCCATGACTACTGCCTTCCCTATCTGAAAATAGAAGACCTAGTACCGGTTCTCACCTCTCCTTCATCCTTATTAGTTTCAACCAATGAAAACCTCAAACTAGTCAAGGTTGTGACCAGTGATTCCATCCTAAGAATCATGCTTTCTCCTTTGCCTCTAGCTACCATGGCTCCTTTCATTAATGAAATCCTAGCTAAATGCAAGCCAACTGATTTCTTAAATACCGTGGAAAGCAAAATGAAGAA
>JBAXZY010000095.1:0-5133 GCA_041670045.1 Bacilli bacterium
GGACTGACAATAGATGAGACCACCGCCAATGACTTAGGAATCAAAGAAGGCGACCAAATAAAACTGGTGATCAACAACGTCGAATATGAGAAGACCGTTGACACGGTCTTCACTACCTCTCTCCTCTTTGGCATCTATGATTCTAAAGACTACTACACTGACTTAGCTCTCTCCCCTTCAAATTACTGGATTACCGTCAAAGATGATTCCTTAAGTCAGCAGACCACTGAAACAATCAAAGAGAAATTTCCCGCGATGACTGTCAAATCCTTCCAAGATACCAAGGACTACGCCAATCAATTAATGTCCTCCATTGCTTCCATGACCAATGTCGTTAAGATCTTTGCTATTCTTCTATCAATCGTCGTCATTTACAACTTAACCAGTCTTAACATCAGTGAAAGAGCAAGAGACATTGCCACCATGAAAGTCTTAGGCTTCAACTTCAAAGAAATCTCCACTACCTTAGTTACTGAGATCATGATCGATACCTTTATCGGCAGCCTGATTGGATTGGCAGTCGGTTACCCCATGTGTGTCTTAGTCTTAGTGGTCAACAAAACAACTCTGCTGACCTTCCTCTATCACATCAATGTAGCGACTTACTTTATTGCTTTTGCTATCTCCTATGGGACGGCTTTGTTAGTCAATTACCTTCTCTGTTTGAGACTCAAAAACATCAAAATGGTTGAGTCTTTGAAATCAAACGAATAGTCTTCCTAGATAGAAAAAGTAAACGAACCTGAATTTTTAAGGCTTATTTATTATTCTTTTTACGTTGAAATCGCTTTTTCTATCGCAAACTTAATAGCTTTTTTAATTTCGTTTTCGTAAAAAAGTCTACTAAAATAGGAAATTTTGACAATTCTAATGTTAACTTGTTAAAACATTTTCGTAGATATTTTCGCTTTCGTCTTCTGCTCCTAGCTGACCTAAACTAGTTTCATTGAAAGGAGTATGTTATGAACAGAAAACGTTTTAATGTATTAGGTTCCTTTGCAGTCTTAGCCTTACTGGCGAGCTGCGAAAGTGGAACTGTTTCTGTCAGTGCCGATTCCTCATCAGGAGCCTCATCTCAGGCTTCTTCTTCCGAGGTTCCTACTTCAAGTGAGAGTTCTTCTTCAAGCAGTTCCTCTAGCCTCAAGGACTACACACCCGATGACGGTAAGTCTTATACGCTGACTGATGAAATGATCAAGAATGTCAGCGATAACAACATTACCTTCAACGGGCGTTTTATTTTGTATGAAGCTCCAAAGGATTCCGATTATCTGACTAATGATCCTTGTCCTTATGGCATCACGGTGAAGATGGATGATGGCCTCTATTATGCCGGCAGTGCCCTTCAGGATCATTCCACCAACAAATTAGGTGTCCATGAGACGACTATTTTCCCTAATTCCGAAGGCTATGCCTGCATCGCCAGCAGTGTTAACCTGCCAAACCAGAATTATGATGTCTGTGACTTCAAAATGGCTGATTCCGCCTATAAGAACGAGTTAGGTGAATTGAAGGCGGATTACTTCCAAGCGACTACAACTACATCGGAACCGGGCACCGCTTCGTTGCTACTGAAGAAGCTAAGACCACAGTGGAGTCATTTGACAACATGTGCGATGTCTACAACTACTTGACCTCCGCCTTAACTTATGGCGGTGGAGGTTCTAATTCCCTTTTAGGCTACGATTACATTGAATCCGTCTATCTTTACACGGATGATGACAACAATATAGTCGGGTACGGTCAAGTCAACACCGTCACCTTCAGCAGCACAGGCATGAGATTCCAGACTAACTTATATGCCGACATTGAGAATTACGGAACAACCGTAGTCGATAAAGACTCCGTCTTAGCCAATTATCCTACCTTCACCACTAGTGAAGCCTTAAAGACAAGATATTAGGCTTTCCAGACCGGAATCGATAAGATGTCCACTTCCGGTTATACCTTCAGTCTATTAGAAACAGCTGTAGATTCAGGTCAGGATTTAGAAAAGCTGTCCGGTGAAGTCACCGACAAGGGCTGGGTTGGCAAGACCGAGGCTTATTCCTATGCCGAAGATGGCACCAAGAGTGTCTCAAACTCTTTGTATTACGGTGTCCATCAGGCAAGTGATAAGACCTTCAGCCACTATTCCTCAAAGGCCAGCGCCATCACCTCCTCAAGTTACCCAGTTTCAAGTGCCAGAGAAGGAACGCCTGGCTTTGCTTTTTCAGCCGATGTCTTTGATTTTGATGCCGTCAATTCCACCAAGGATCTTTATGTCTTCAACCTGAAAGCCGACATGGTTGATTCCGCCTATATTGCCGCCATCAATATGAGTTTCTCCGGAAGCTGCAACTATGGAGAAAATCTGACTGTAAGTGTCTTACCAGATGGCACCCTAAGTGAAATGAGTTACTACTTTAAGATTAAAAACGTGGAATACAAAGCCGTCTCAACCTTTGCTACGATTGATAAAGATGCCGACTTTGATAGCAGTTTTGGAGACTTCACCGGCTTTGTCGGTTATGTTCTTCCGACCTTTGCTCAGACAAACTGCTACCAGATGGGAGCTCCCACTACCGTAGAAGGAGCATTGAAGACCATGTTCCCGGACACTTATCAAAAGATTCCTAATTTCTTCACCTATGACTTACGGACATATGCCTACCGTGATCCCTTCTACAACAGCTTAACCACCAAAGACTTGTATTTCTATTTTGGAACTGGTCTTAGACACATCCAGAATGAGGCCTTTGCTCAGGCCTTGAAATCCTTGAACGAGGCTGGCATCACCATGACCCCGGACACAGGATCAGTCAGAAACTACACTGGGACTTTGGATGATGGCAACATCATCGTCAAATGTGCTCTCTCCGATTGGGATGTTGAAATCAGTATCAGCGCCAAAGCTTCTGCCTGACAAGTAAAAAAGCCTAGAAGCAAAAAGACTGTTACCTATTAGGTAGCAGTCTTTTTTATTAAGCTCAAGTTGTTTCTAATCAGTCTTCGTCATACCGGCTCATTCTTTTTATGGCATCAAGAGCATTGACATTGCCTAAACGGGCCGCTTTCTTATAGTAGAGAACGGCTTTATGAAGGTCTTGATCGACACCGGTTCCGTCTTGATAGCAGGAAGCCACATGATACTGACCTAGAGAATACTTCTGAGTGGCAGACTTAAGGAAATAGGAGAAAGCAATCTGATTGTCTTTCTTGACTCCGAATCCATAAAGATACATCTGACCCAGGTAATCCAGAGCTTCACCGTCATTTTGCTTGGCTGCGCTTGTAAACCAGTAAAGAGCCTTCTGATAGTTTTTCTCACCAAAAGAGCCTTTATAGTAACCAAGAGCTAAAGCCGACTGAGATTTAATGAAGCCTTCGTTAGCACTTAGCTGATACCAGTAGATTGCTGAAGAGACATTGAAGGGAACCAAAATTCCTTTTTCATAGCATTGACCTAAATGAAACTGAGCATCCAAGAAGCCTTGATCTGCGGCTTTCTTTAAATAGGTGAGACTGAGATTATCATCCTTCTTGACTCCAATCCCGTTCTCATAGCAAAGAGCTAAATGATATTCACCAGTGGCATTCAGGCTTTTGGCAGAGGAAGAATACCACTTAAAGGCTTCTTCCGGGTTCTTAGCGGTTCCGGTACCTAGTTCATAGCAGGAAGCAAGATTGGCTTGAGCCTGAGCATGGCCCTTTTTAGCGGCTGAATAAAAATATTTAAAGGCTTTCCTAAAGCTTTGAAAGACAAAATCTCCGACACAATAGTAGTAACCTAGATCATTCTCAGCATCTTCGTATCCTCTCTTAGCGGCTCTTTTCAGATAGTGAATGGATTTATAGCAGTCCGGTTCGACTTCCTTGGCGGAATCATAAATCTGAGCCAGAAGATAATCAGCTCTACTATTATGATTATGTGAGCTTTTCTTATAGAAACTGATAGCCACTAAAGTGTTCTTTTCCTGATAAAAAAGACCGTTAAGATAGATGTCTCCTAAAGCCGCCTGTGCCAAAGGATAATTCTCATTGATAGCTAAGTCCTGAAGAACTTTAAAAGCTTTCTGCTGAGAAGAAGAGTCTTTTTTTAGGGATTCGAAATAAGCAGATAAGTATCTGACGTCATCCTTAGTCAGATTAACCGGCAATTCGCTTTTATTACTCAGATCATTCAGTTTCCGGATGATGTTATCCTGCAAGGAAGAATCATAAGTGATGTTTCTAACATAAAAACCAGTGCTGAAAAAATACAGGTATTCATCAACAGTCATAGCATTGATCTTCAAAGAATGATTCGTAGTTTTAATAATGTTCTTCATTTATTTAAGTAGGTCTTATAAGGAACCCCTTCAATGTTCTCTAATTCATCAATGGCTTCTTTGTAGCCAAGCATTGCTGCTCTCCTAAGCCACTTTTCTCCCTTAACCTCATCCTTCTTGATGCCTTTACCTAACAGATACATATTAGCTAAAGAATATAAGGCAACCAGATTATCTTTGTCAGCTGCTAACTGGTAGTATTCCAAGGCTTTTAAATAGTCCTGTTTAGTTCCAGTGCCATTGAAGTAACATTTAGCTAAGTTCACCTGAGCTAAAGTATAACCTTGCTGACTAGCTAAAAGATAGAAGGAAAAGGCTTTTTCATAATCTTTGTTTACACCGCCTCCGTAATAGAAATTATCTCCTAAAGTCGTCATGGCTTCCGGAAGCCCTTTTTGACTGGCCTTCAAATGCCACGAATAAGCTTCTTTGCAGTCTTTAGAAACCCCTCGGCCATAGAAGTAGCAATCACCGACAGCATTCATAGCTAAAGGATATCCTTGTTTAGCCGCTAGTAGAAACCATTTGAAGGCTTCATCATTATTCTTTACTAAACCGTACCCGTCAGCATAGAATTTTCCTAACATGAACTGAGCCGGAGCATAACCTTGATTAGCTGACAGAAGAAGATAATCACTGGCTTTAGCAACATCCCGCATTTCATTCAAACCAAAGAAGCAAAAATAAGCCATTTCAAACTGGGCCGGTGCATACCCAGAATCACTGGCTTTTTTATAGTATTCGTAGCTTTTCTTCAAATCTTTTTCAGTTCCTAAACCTGAGCTATAGCATTCACCAAGCTCACATTCAGCTTCCATCAAAC
>JBAXZY010000096.1:0-5115 GCA_041670045.1 Bacilli bacterium
GACGTCGAATTGCTGAAGTCCCTCGGCCTGCTGCCGAAGGATCCGGAGCAGCCTAAAAGAAAACGCGGAAGGCCTAGGAAAATCGCTGCATAGGCTAGTGGATTGGGAAACTATTAATTAATTATGAAAAAGAATTTAAGCTTAGCAATCTTAGCTCTAGCCTCCTGCCTATTTGTTACAGGATGTGGAGAAAACAGTTCTAAAGGCTCTTCTTCAAGTCAAGGAGAAGCTTCAACTAACATTACCGATATTAAAGAGAAGACTGAAAGCCACACGTATGGCTTGGGTGGCTTAGCATTCAGCTTAGGAACCGATTACAAAGCTGATGGCAGTGTCATCACCGGCGATAGTCAAACCGTTTTCAAAATGGAATCCTTCAATGCTAAGACCGATAAAGATGAGGAAACCATTACCTTAAAAGGTAAATCTGATACTGAAAACGGTGGTTATGTTGCTATAACCAATATAGATACTGATTTTAGATTCACTAATGTCACTACTTTCTGGGCTACTGACACTAATATAACTGCTAAAGATTTTACGATTGAAGTAGGAGCAACTAAGGATTCGACAACCAGTACAGCTGTCAATGCCGTCTACAGTAAAGCCGGTGATTCCCATGAATACGATTATGCAAAAGGGTATAACTATATTAAATTAACCAATAACCATTCCACTGATGTTACTCTCGCCAACTTTGCTATCACTATTACAATCACTAAAACCAATTTAGTCTAAACACAGGCATTCAGATAAAGATAGCTCATCCAGAAATGGCTGAGCTTTTTAAGAAAAAAAGTGATGGGATCTGTAAGACTGTTTCCAAAAGTTCTATAATTTAACTGAATGAAAAATACATTCCTGACCAACCGTTCTAAACCAAGCTTCTTAAGTGCAATAAAGGATAGCTTAAAATGCTGTACTTCTTTCCGGTTTTCAGTTTCATTTATAAAAAAAGCAGGTCTGATTCTTTTAGAAAAAGATATTGAAGATGCTTTGAGTAGAGGAGTCAAAGGATTATTAATTACCTCTGCTTATCAAAATTTCACTGATGTTGGATCCTTGGAAGTCTTTAAATCCTGGCAGGATCGTTTCCCGAATTTTGCTTGTCATTTTGATTTGGATTGTTTTGAGGACAATGGTTTTCATTGTAAAGGTTATTTGTTTGAATATCCGGATTCCTCAGAATTAATTGTTGGTTCTTCTAATATTACACGTTTTGCTTTATTAAAAAATGTCGAATGGGATGTTTCTCTCTTTGATAAGAATAGTTTTGAAGCTTATGAAACTAGTATTTCAGAATTCAACACCTTGTTTGCTAAGACTAAGCCATTAACAAGCGATATTATTAAAGCATATCAAATAAGGTTAGCTTATGCTGTGGAAAGATGGGATATGGACTATTCTTTGTCAATAACATCTTCAACAATAAAGCCTAACTACATGCAAAAAGCAGCCTTAAAAGATATTAGGCGTTATCGAGATATGGGGGCAAACAAAGCCTTAATTGTAGCAGCTACCGGATCTGGCAAAACTTATTTGGCTGCTTTTGATGCTTTAAACTTTGGCGCTAAAAGACTTCTATATGTGGTTCACCGAGAAAGTATTCTCGAAGATGCCAGAAGATCTTTCATTAACGTTTTTGGCAAAGGTAGATTAACCTTTGGTCTTTTTACCGGTGATAAAAAAGAATTGGATTGCGATTTTATTTTTGCTACAAACAGTGAATTAGTAAGACATCTAGAGATGTTCGACCATAAAGAATTTGACTATATTATTCTTGATGAATGCCACCATACTACTAGTGAATCTTATCAAAAAATCATTCAGTATTTCAATCCGGAATTTATGTTAGGACTTACTGCAACTCCTGATCGAATGGATAATCAGGATGTTATGAAAATATTTGACAATAATATTCCTTACTCTCTTTCTATAGGAGAGGCTTTAACAAACGACCTGATTGTTCCATTTCACTATTATGCAATTCGAGATGAAAGAGTGGATTATTCCTTAGATTCAAAAGATTCAGAAAAAATGATCAATCAAATTATTGCTCCTGAGCATTGCCAATTTGTTGATAGCCAAATTAAGTTATATAGACCAAAAGGTAAACTGAAGGCAATCGGATTTTGCCGGTCAGTCCAGCATGCCATGCTAATGAGTCAGAATATGAATGAATTAGGATACCATTCTACCTATTTGACAGGAAGCAATGACACCGGAGAAAGATTGGAATCATTCAATGAATTAGCGGATGACAATAATCCCTTGGATATTATTTTTGCCGTTGATATTCTTAACGAAGGTGTTGATATACCTGCCATTAACATGGTTCTTTTCTTAAGACCCACTCAGTCACAAACTATTTTCATTCAACAGTTAGGAAGAGGTTTACGAAAATACCTAAATAAAGATTTCCTAACCGTTTTGGATTTTATAGGTAACAGCTACCAAAGAAGTGTTCAGATTGCTTTAGCTCTTTCTTCACTTAAGCCCAATAATATTATTGAAAAAGCTCAATTAAAAGTGCTTGTTCAGAATGATTTCAAAGAGCTAAATTTACCAATTGAGATTCATATGGATGAGAAGTCTAAGGAAGAAGTTTTGAACTATATCCAAAGCACAAATTTCAATCGCAAAGATTTTTTAATTAATGATTATGAAAAATTCAAAGATTATTTGAGATACTTTGATAATTACCCTTCCCATATGGACTATCTAGATAATATATGTGCTCCTGATTTAATGAGGTTTATCAATTCTTCTATAAATGGCTCTCAGAATAAATGCTATTATAATTTTTTGAAAAAAGCAGAAGAAAAGAATCTTCCTGCTTTTTCCAATAGTGAGATTTATTTATTAGAAGATTTATCAGGTATTCTTCCTTTAATAAGGCCTGATGATTATTCCATTCTTCTGTCGCTTTTAAATGGAGACAAAACTGCGGAAGAACTAAAAGCTGATATCAGCAACTACTGTATCTATAAAAAAGAAGATGAATTTTCTAATGCCATTCGTTTCTTACAAGGAGAATTATTCTCTTTAATAGAAAGGCAAAAACGTCTCATCTATATTTCGGACACTAACGGAAAATATCATCTAGAGACTAAAGGCTTTTCAAAGGAATTCATTCTTCATTTAACTGACTTATTGAATTATGGGCTTCAGAGATACAAATCTGAATTTGGGGACTTTGAAGGGCCTCTTAAGTTATACGGAACCTACACGGTTAAACAAACTATGATGGCTCTAAATCAAAATTCTTTAATGTATATGAAGGGTACTTTAATCATGAATGATCATGGTTACGTCTATGTAGGGTTAAAGAAAGATAAAAGCACCGAAGAACGATTAAATTATAAAGATAAATTCCTATCACCAAAAATTATGCAATGGGAATCGGAAACCGGTTGTTCTTTCAATTCTGGGAAAGGCCAGAATGTTCTGAGAATGAAGAAAGCAGGTATTTTCGTCAGAAAGGTTACCATGGAAGACGGAATTACCATGCCTTTCACTTATGTCGGTGAAGGTACCTTAACCAATCCTAGACCTACTAATAATCCAGGTCAGACACTGCTATTTGACATCATTCTTGATAAGCCAATTGAAAAAGCTTATCGAGAAGACTTGCTTGTTCCAGATGAGGTTATCAACAATGAAAACAATTAAAGTTGGTGCAGCCGTTATTATTGATTCAAGCCGCATTTTTATAGCCCAAAGAGGTTATGGTGAATTTAAAGGTGGTTGGGAATTCCCAGGTGGTAAAGTTGAGCCAAATGAAAAAAGTAATCAGACAGTTATTCGGGAAATCAAAGAAGAACTGAATGCCAATATCCAGGTTGATTCCTTTCTTGGTTGCATTGAATACGATTATCCAACATTTCATATTTCCATGGATGCCTATCTTTGCCATTTGCTAAAAGATTCAATGGAATTAAAAGAGCATGAAGCCGCTAAATGGGTATCATTAAATGAATTAATGACTTGCCCACTTCTTCCAGCTGACCAGCTAATTGCTTCTTTGCTATTAAATAACAAATAAACTTTTTTCTTTTGACTTTATTTAAATTAGAAAAATCGCTATTATTAATCTTATTATATGTATAAATAGGATGGTTTAATAATGGCTTATATTGATGTAAAAGACTTATTCAAAATATATGGCTCCGGTGAAACCGAAGTCAAAGCCCTAAATAACGTTTCCTTTTCAATAGAAAAAGGTGAATTTGTCATTATTCTAGGAGCTTCAGGAGCCGGTAAATCAACCTTACTTAATATTCTAGGTGGCATGGATAATGCCACTAGCGGTGATTACATCATTGATGATAAAGACATAGCTAAACTTAATGATAAGCAATTAGGTGACTTCAGAAGAAATGACATCGGCTTTGTCTTTCAGTTCTATAACTTAATCAATAATCTGACTGCCTTAGAGAATATTCAGATAGCAGCCTCTTTAGTTAAAAAACCTATGGATTCCAATGAAGTCCTAAAAGAAGTCGGATTAGGAAACCGACAGTATAACTTCCCACCCCAGTTATCTGGAGGTGAACAGCAACGAGTCTCCATTGCAAGAGCCGTTGTTAAGAATCCAAAACTATTATTATGCGATGAACCAACAGGAGCCTTAGACAGCAAGACCGGTTCCAGCATCATCAAACTGCTCTATTCTTTATCGACCAAGCTTAATACTACCGTTATCATCGTCACCCATAACGCTAAGTTAGCTCCCTTAGGATCAAGACTAATCAGAATATCGGATGGTCAGATAGTTGAGAACAAGACTCAGCCGCGTTTAAAGACCATCGAAGACCTTGTATGGTAACCAAGAATCCATCCGTTTCTTCCTTGCTTTTAAGAAAGCTTCTTCGCTCCACCAAGGAAAACTTGAAGCAGCTATTGGCAGTCATCGCTATTTCTTTCTTAGCCATCTGCCTTTTCAGTGGTCTGACAGCCAATGCGATGAATTTCAGAAACCGGGTTGATACTCTATATGAAGAAACTAACTTCGCTGATATCTATATCACCACCTCCGATAAAGGCTCCCTAACAATTGATAACCTAAAACAAATAGAAGGCGTAGAAGTAGCAGAAGAAAGAACCTACTTGCCA
>JBAXZY010000097.1:0-4996 GCA_041670045.1 Bacilli bacterium
TCCTAAACAATGTATGTCGGCAACATTTTAGTCTTAAGCGAGAACGAATAATAGGAAAATCGGATAAGTAAAATAAAAAGCCAGATTTTTCGGGCTTTTTTAATCATTGGTGCGTCTGAAGGGATTCGAACCCTTGGCCCCAAGCTTCGGAGGCTTGTGCTCTATCCAGACTGAGCTACAGGCGCAATTAACCGCCTTAATAGGATACATCAGGCGGTTAGGATAATTAAGACTTTCTAGGATTATTTTCTTTTTTTAGAAGTCTTTTTCTTTTTAGTAAGAGCCTTATAACTCGGGACGATATTCTTTCTTCGGCCCTTCTTGTTAGTTCCATGGACAATGGAAACGAAAATAACTAAGATGACTACTAATATAACAGCAGCAATAACGATATACATGATGTATTGCTTGCTTTTGTCTTCATTGACAGTGACATTGACAGTGGCTAGAAGCTTCTTTTCATTGTTGCCGGAAAGATAGACTGAGACAGCAGTTGTTCCAACACTGACTCCGTTAATAAGACCAGTGGATGAAACAGTGGCAATAGTATTGTCTTGGCTTTCATACGTTAAGCTTTCAGTAGGAAGCATATTAGTAGCGGAGACGGACATCTGATAAGAACCATTTTGATTCATCGTAAAAGTCAGATTGCCTTCAGTGTCAGTAAGACCGTTGACTTTAACGGAATCACCAATCACTAAATGAGTCGTGAAGGTTTTTTCTTCATTGTCTTGGGTATCAGTCACATGGTAGGTTAAATCGGTTTTACCAGCTTTGATGGGCGTAATGATAGTCTTAGTATCATCCAAGGAAATAATCGTATTATCGTAATCCGCTGAAAGGAAAGTAAAACGACTGTTTTCTTTGTTTGTTGAAATTGGTAAGTCTAATTTTAAGGTATCTGGCAAATGTAAATCATAGTCTTGGGATAAGCCAAAGTCAGAGAAGTTGGAATCGAAGGCTCTCCTTACCCACTCCGGATGGTCAACATAGGGATTGCGGTTGTTCTGAACATTTTTATAAATGAGATTGTTTCGATGTTTTTCATAATCATCGACAGGATCAGATTCATTCCAGTTCATGAAATCACTCAGGTTGTGGAAGACCCCGTGATAAATACTGTTGTCATCCGTCAAACTGATATCATCAGTTAAAAGCAGATAAGGTTCAGCTTCAGTATTGAGGTCAAGCTTATTAGAGAATCTTGTGGCCATATAAAAGAGTGCACGAGCCACATCACCCTTCCATTTGTCAGTCGGCTCAAAGGCTTTTTCACCTAAGGCAGTATTGCCAATCCAACCACTGAGTTCTTTGGTTCCATCTGCATAATAGCAATAAGTTTCTTTAGCAGTACTATGATCAGCCACCACTCCATAATAATTATCATTATGAAGGTTGTTGGTCATATGGTCAGCGGCAATCAAATGATGTAAGTCAGTTCCAGCGCCAGAAAAAGGGTCACCACTAGGTGAAAAGCCATGGCTTTTAACCCAAACATGTTCTTTGTCGACTTGGATACTATTATTAGGAAGCTTTTTGTTTTCCCAATCAATGTGGTCAAGAGAACTATCGGTTCCATAGCCATTCAGATTCGTGTTGATAGCCTTGGCTTTATCGGTATTGTCATTAAAGTAAAGCATTGTCTCATAGAAATTGTCCTGACTATCGGAAGTGAACTTATAGGTATCCGGATTGACTTCTTGGCTTAAAGACCAGTTCCGGTCAGTGATTTTATACCAATCGGTTACTTTACTATAGGTAACGTAAGTATTGTCGACACTGATGACATCATATAATTCTTTGATGATCTCAGCTCCAGTATCAGAGCCAATATTGCCATAGTAAGAGTCTATTTCGCTAGTGGTGGAATCAGTCAAATCCAGTTTTTGGGTGGAATCAAAAGCTTTGCCTTGGAAGGAAGAAGCACTCCTTGGCAAGGAAGAGAAAGAGCAGAGCAATAAAGGAAGTAAAGAAGACAGCAGTATTATTTTTTTCATGTGTCTATTCTAACATTTAGAAACGAACAGAAAAACAATAAAAAGCAAAATAACAACCGCATTCATCTTTTGTTTTACCTTAGGATTAAGTAGAATACATAGGTATGAATAATTTTGAATCATTGACTGGTATGCCTTCTAACCAAAAATTTCTCATCACCTTAGACTGTGATGGGACACTTTTGACTGAAAAAAAGACAATTAGTCCCGCCACTAGAAACTATCTAAAGTATTTAGAGGAAAAGGGAAATATCGTTGCCATTGCCAGCGGAAGACCATCAAGGGCTATTCTTCCTTACTACAATGAATTAGATTTAAAAGGTCCTTTCATTGCTTATAACGGAGCTTTGACTATTGACCCTAAGGATTCATCCTTCAAACCACTTGAAATCAAAGTAAAGAATGAAGTAGTCAGGGATTTTTTAAATCATTTCGGTGAAGACACATTCTTTAACTTAATGGCTGAGGATGAAGAAGATCTTTACTATTTAAGAGATGAAGACATCTTCGATGATTTCTTCCACCCCCGTGACATCAATAAACATGTTGGTTCCTTGCTTAAAGGAATGAAGAAAGATGTCTTTACTTTGATAGTCCAATGCCATGACCAATCAAGGCATAAGGCGATGTCAGATTATATAGCAACCCAGTATGAAGACTTAGGGATCCGTTACTGGTATGATGCGCCTTTGTTCGGTGAATTCTATCATTACTCGGTAAATAAGGCCACTTCCATGGAATACTTAGAGCATTACTATCACATTGATAAAGCTCACACCATTTCTTTTGGCGATGCTCCCAATGATTTAGAAATGATTAGAAAAGCTGGCATCAGTTTTGCAATGAAGAACGGTTCCGACTTGCTTAAGAAAGAAAGTACCTTCATCACCCCGGCTGACAACGATCATGACGGTATTTATTTAGCCTTACGAAAACTGTTTGAAGGAAAATAACATCCAATAAAAAAGTCAGGTTTCTAAGCCTGACTTTTTTTGTGCTTCTATAATCCCATCATCTGCTTAAGCTCGGCAGTTGCTTTATCGACATAAGCTTGAGCTTCAGCATCTTTCTGATTAACGACTTCATAATAGAATTTAACTTTAGGTTCAGTTCCAGATGGACGGATAGCTAAGAAACCTCCGCCAACAAAATCAAAGCGTAAGCAGTTAGTGACATCAATATCAGGGTCAACTAACTTAGTGGAAGTCCCTTTAAGGCAGTCATAGACCATTCGTTTCTCATAATCAAAAAGGGTCTTGACTTCTTTTCCAGCCAGATTCTTAAACGGCTTCTCACGCAGTTTAGTAATCTGCTCATTCATCATAGCTAGACTATCGGAACCTAAGAAAGCAACACTGACCTGAGTGTTGAAGAATAAGCCCGTCTTCTTAGAAAGGTCAGCATAGGCAACATCCAAGGTTTTTCCTTCACGAAGATAGTATTCCACCATATCAGCGATAGCAATGATGGACTGCAAAGAATCCTTATCCCTAACAAAATCAGCTAAGAGGTAGCCGTAGCTTTCTTCATATCCGAAAAGATATTTCTGACCGCTAGCTTCAATCTGGTCAGCCATGTTGCCGATATACTTGAAACCCGTAGCCGTGGTTCTGACTTTGATGTTGTATAAGCTAGCTGCTTTAGCTCCCTGCCCACCGGTAACAAAGGTATTGCAGACGACGCCATTAGCAGGAAGAGCATCTCTTCTCTTCAAGGTTCCTAAGACAAAATCAATCAGTAAGGCACCTGTCTGATTGCCAGTGAATCTCTCAATTTTTCCAAAACGGTTAAGGAAGGCGATTCCGCAGCGATCCGCATCCGGATCGGTGACTAAAATCAAGGAATACTTCTCACCTTTCCCGTTTAGTTTTTCCATTTCCTTGATGGCACCTTTATAGGCTCCATCAGTCTCCGGATTAGGATTTTCAGTTCCCTTGAAATCGGGGTCAAAGAAATCCTGATCAGGAACCGTAGTGACAGTATAGCCGGCTTTTCTCAAAGCCATCGGCCCGACAATGCAATCGCATCCGCATTCAGGTGAGAAAACAATTTTGGTAAGGCGGGTACCCTGGAATTCATGATTATATAAAGAAGTAGAGACTTCTTTGTTGACATAGTCTTCATCATACTTCTTGTCTTCGTCCAAATAGGTGATGGTTCCCTTATTGGCAACTACCTGATAAGAGACATTCAATTCATCCGGTAAAGAATCGATAGTCTTAATCAGACCATCAATGATTTCATAGACTCCTTGGCAGCCTTTTTCGTCATAGAATTTATAGCCGTTGTACTGTTTAGGGTTATGACTGGCGGTGATCATCAAGCCACCGACACAGTGTTTGATTCTGACCGTATAAGAAAGCTCAGGAGTCGGATGAGGATCATTAAAGGTATAGACCGATATTCCCATCTCAGTTAAAACTTTGCTGGCAATATCACGGAATTCCTTAGAATAATGACGGTTATCAAAAGATATGGCTACACCCCTTGTCTTAGCTTCTTCACCATAGGTGGCTAACAAGAACTTACCAACACCGATAGTAGCTCTTCTAACAGTCAAAAGATTCAAACGCGAACATCCAGGCCCTAATAAGGCACGCATGCCGGCCGTTCCAAAATGAAGATTAGCGGAGAACATTTCCTTTAATTCATCATCGTTGGCTTTTTTAATATATTCCTTATCAGCTAAAGAAACCCATGTCGAATTCAGCCAAGCAGCTCTTCTTTCCTGATAATCCATAATTCCTCTCCTTAAATTATCTTCCCCTAAATAAGATTATAGTAGAAATCTCTAAGCAATCATAAAGTTTTTGCTACTTTTCGTGATCAGCATTTAGTCCGTCCTGTTTTCGAGCTAAAAAGTCCTTTAAGGCCTTTTCATTTTTGTCAAGTTCAGAGCATAGATGCAGGTATTTTTTTACATCTTGGCTGTTTGGAGCGTATTCGGAATAAACCTCCAATAGAGGAGACAAAGATAGGTAGTCTCCTAAAGTAGATAA
>JBAXZY010000098.1:0-4973 GCA_041670045.1 Bacilli bacterium
CGAGCGATGCTTTAAATTGCGTCATTTCTCATCCCTAAGAAAGAATCCGGATTTCAACCTGGATTATGTCACTATTCTTAATGATGCTAAAGAGCATGATGCCTTAGCCGTCTATGTTCTCAACGCCTTTAATCCGGCTGGTTCAATCTTAGATGGCATTGGCAAATATCTGCCGAAAAATGTTCTTGTTCTTATCAACAAGATGGATGTACTTCCTAAAGACTTTTCGTCTCAAAATCTGATTGATTATGTTACTGAGAAACTTGCTAAGGACAACATTCATCCGCAGAAGATTCTTTTGACTTCCTCTTCCGGAATCAATCCTTCCAACATCAAAGAAGTCATCAAACAGATTAATGTTCTTCGCAATGGCAAATCCGTTTATTTCTTTGGCGCTTATCAAGTTGGGAAATCATCTTTGATCAACTGCCTTTTGATGGATTACACCAATTCCACTGACAATATGATCACTACCAGCAATTATCCCGGAACTACTTTGGATGTAATTTCCATTCCGTTAGATAATAAGTCTTACATTTACGATACTCCTGGCATTTACAATCCCAAATCCCTTATTTCTTTCTTAGAGCCGGAAGTTGTGAAATATGTCCTTCCCCGCAAAACCATCGAACCCCAGAAATTCAATTTGAAAGCTAACCAAAGTTTGGTTATTTCCAATTTTGTCAGAATAGATTTGGTTTCGGGCTCTAAGACCGACATTCTTGGATTGATTTCCAATGATGTGGATGTTGAAAAACTCAAAACCAGCAAGGCGGACAGTTATCTGACTTCCTTGTCCAATGACGACAGCATCACTTCTAAGAGCAATAAGATCAGGAGCAGTTCGGATTTGACCATCACCCACGTTGTCAGCAAAAAGGCTGAAAAAATGAGAATTCGGATTGTGGGATTAGGCATCTTCGATTATATCGGTGTGGATCAGGAAATCGACGTTTTTGCGCCTAACGGCGTTGAAGTGTTAGTGGAAAACGCCCGGTAATTTTCTTGATGCAACCAATTATTCTTTTCGGCGGAAGTTTTGACCCCATCCATAATGGGCATCTTAGCATTGCTGAAGAAGCCTGCCGTCTTTTGAATGCGGAGAAAGTCATCTTCATTCCGGCCAAGAATCCCCGCTGGAAGAATCCTAGCGACATAAAAGACCGAAAAGAAATGCTAGAGCTGGCCCTCAAAAACAGAAAGAACTTTGAAATTTCGGATTTTGAAATCAATTCCGTGTCTGAGGTAAATTATTCAATCGATACGGTAAAATACTTCCTTTCAAAGTTTCCCGACCGAAAGCTCTATCTTTTGATTGGCTATGACCAGATGGACCGGCTCAAAGACTGGAAAGACATTGGAGAATTAGCTGGTCTTATCCAGATGGTTGCCTATGCAAGACCTTTTTATTCTAAGGATGATGAAGCCATTAAGAATTACCATATTCGGATTATAGAAACAGCCACTAATACTTTTTCTTCAACCGATATCCGTACTGGAAAAGACCTCCATGCCCCCTTAGATGTATTAAACTATATCGTTGACCATGAACTCTATTTCATGCCCTCCGTAAAACAAATTCTTAATCCTCACCGCTATCTTCATTCAATCAGTGTGGCAAGAACTGCCTATGAGATTGCAAAAGGCAACCATCTTGATCCCTGTCTTGCCTTTCAAGCCGGTCTCTTCCATGACATTGGGAAAGACCTCAGCCAAGAAAAGCAAAAGGTCTACATGGATTTGTTTTTTAGCCAGTTCGAGCCAATGCCAAGTTTTAGCTACCATCAGTTTGTCTCCAGTTATCTAGCTAACAAACTCTTCGGTGTCGACAACAAAAGTGTGCTCCAAGCCATTGAATTCCACTGTACCGGCAAAGGCATGATGAGTGACTTAGAAAAATGCATCTACGCCGCCGATAAATGTGAGCCTACCCGGCAATTTGATACCTTAGGAATGCGGGAAGCCTGCATTGCTAATATTACCAAAGGCTTCGCCGCTCTTTTAAAAGAACACGCCCAGTACTTTGAAAAAGCCGGAATCGACTTCAGTAGCAATCCATTGACGAAAAGCATGTACGCTAGTTATCTAAAATAAAAAATAGGAGAAATAAACAATATGCTGAATTCAAAAAGAAGTAAGAAGACTTTAGTAATCAGAAACAAAGGCCGCATTACTGCGGTCCGTCCCATCAATATTGCCAACGACTTAAGCTGGAACTATGGCGAAGATGTCATTGTCTATGACGCCAGAGATAAAACGCCTTATGTTTCTTATTACATTGTCGCTTCCGCCTCTAACGACAGAAGGCTTCAGGCGCTTGAAAGCACCGCCAAGCAGTCTTTATATGACAACTATCACGAAATCGACCATGTGGAAGGGAAAAACGACTCTAAATGGATTTTAATCGATGCCAAAGACATCGTTATCCAGCTTTTCACCAAGGAAGAAAGAAACCGCGTCCGCTTCGATGAACTTTACCTCAACAATCCCCACAAGGTTGTGAAAGCCTTAAAAGAACCTAAGTACCGCAAGCGCAAACCGGTAGAAAGCCAAATTCAGACCAATGAATAAGCATCGCTCGGTTTTGATTGTCTTTGCGATGGATGAAGAAATATCGGCTTTCTTCAATTCCACCACTGCCACTAAAACCGGCGTGGGAATGTTGGAAAACATTTACATGGACTGTTTAGGTGACACCACCATCTATGGCATGAAAGGCGGAGTCGGGAAAGTCAGCATGGCTTATTCTCTTGGGGCCTTCCTCAACAACATCAAAGTCGACAAGGTCTACAACACCGGTGTAGCCGGATCATTGACTAGCCGACTCAAACCCCTTTCCACTTTGATAGCCACCAAATGCGCCTACCATGATGTCGATCTGACCCAGTTCAAATATAAGAAAGGTCAGATGTCGATGATGCCTCTATACTTCACCTGTGATAAAGCAGGCATCAAGAAAGCCCTGGCTTTGAATGACAAGGATGTAGTTACCGGAACGATCCTCTCCGGGGACTCCTTTATAACTGTTGACAAGATCCCTTCCTCCTTCTTCGAAGACTTTGATTCCCCCTTAGCCGTGGATATGGAATCGGCTGCGGTAGGACAAGTCTGTTATATGGCTAAAACGCCGTTCCAGATAATCCGTACCATCTCGGATAGCGCCAACACCGATAGCAACCTCAGTCAGTATCAGACTCTTCTCAATCAGGCTTGTATGAAGGCCGCCTATATTACTAGACAGATAATTGAGTCTGAATGTAAGTAGTAGAAATATAGTACTAATTTAATACCAATCTAATATTGATTATATAAATTAGTACTATTTTTATTAAAGTAGTAAATTAGTACTAAATTATATACATTTTGAAATCGAATTCAAAATAGAAAAAGAAGCATACTTATACCTAGCAAGTTTGATTTGTAATTAGTACTAAATTAGTATATTTAGTATAAGGGTTGTGAAATAGGCCTACCTCTGTGTTCTTCTTAAAAGGTGTGTGTTAGTCCTATTATTTTAACTTCGGATAATGTTTATTATGTTAATAAAAATAAAAGAAGAAAAACTAGAAACAAATAATTAGTGGATATTTAGGAAATAGTATTATATTAGTACCAAATATCTACTATTGTTTTTTAATAAAATAGTTTTAATAAATTAGTACTATTATGGTACTATTTAAATTATTAGTCCTAATTTAGTACTATTCTTACTTTAGTACTAAATCAGTACTGTTTTCTTCTTTGCTTATACCAATCTTCTTTTCAACCTGCTTTTTGACTAGGAGTAGCAGTCCATCCAAAATTAGACTGGTGATGATGGCCAAGAGAACATAGGCCACCATTTTTTCATATTCAAGATTATCAGAATACATCTTGATGATTTTGCCTAATCCCTGATAATTGGAATTGTAAGCGAAGGTCTCAGACATGATTTCGACTTTGAATCCCATTCCTAAAGCTTGGATGAAACCAAGAAGGATGTAATCCATAGAAAGAGGGAAGATAATTCTAGTGATGTTGCTTAACCAGTGTCTTCTTCCTTTAAGAAGAAGATCATATTCGAATGTTTTATAAATTCGGCTGCTGCCTTCAAAGGTGGCTTGGTAGATGACCGGGAAGAGGGCAAGCCCGACAACATACAGGGAGAAGTGAGGAACGAAGACCACCAAAAGCAAAAGCACGGCAATGGTAGGTAACGACCTAAGAATGGTAATCCCAGGTTGCAATACTTTCCCCATAGAGGGGAAATACCCGCTCAGCAGCCCTAAAACGACCCCTAGGAGGCCGCTGATAGAAAAGCTGATGATAATCCTTAGTAGGCTCCAGCCTAAGCTTATCCAGGCCGTTTGGGTGCCAAGAAGGGAAAACATGGTTCCCAGTGTTTTGAAGAATTCCGGAAGGAAGAGCTGATTAGTGCTTAAGGCGATGACTTCGTAAATCAAAAGACATAATAAAAGCCCGAAAAAGAAAAGCATGGCATTTTTGAGATGAGGGTATTTTTTCTTTTCGGGCTTAGCCATACATTAATCCTGATAAATTGACTTGAAGACTTTGCCGGGAATCAGAGTCTCACCATAGGCGACAGTATAATCGCTTTTCTCAAAAGTGGCGTTGTCGTCATTTCCGGTGGCGACTAGATAAAGGTTTCCGAAAGTTACCATTCTGACTAAGGAATAGCCATAGCTCTGACTCTTGATGGCGTTGAGGCCATTGACGGAATCAAACATGATGAAATCGGCTTCGCCTTTAGCTAAAGCGGCTTTGACATTGGCAGGGGAGGTAATAGTCAAGTTAGTTCCGGAAGCAAACTGGCTGAAAGCAGCAGCTGGGGCACCTGAAGGGCAGACAACCTTATAGTCAAGGGTGGTTGCCTTAGTGGTTAAGGTGCTAGTCGACTTAGTCGGATAATGGCTGGAAAGAAGACTGTCTGTAACGGAGAAGCCTAAAGGAGAAGTGAACTTATCAAAACCGGC
>JBAXZY010000099.1:0-4783 GCA_041670045.1 Bacilli bacterium
CGTGATTCTTCGGTAACTACTGATATCACAGTAACTATCAAGTCTCTTCAAATCGTAAAACCGAAGGCTTAGGGAAATGAGAGAAGCCAAATTAGCAGTCATATCCGCTTCTTTGACTTTTCTTTTGTCTTCAATGGCTATTCAGTCCTTGGCGCCAAATAGAACGCCAAGGACGTCTCTTGTTAAAGAAACAAGAAAAGAAAATTCTGATAATAGCTTTGTAACGACAAAAGATGGTCATTTTGAATTGGATGGAACTGAATTCCGTTTCATCGGAAGCAATAACTATTATCTTCACTACAAAGACAAGTCGATGATTAAGTCAGTGATAGAAAGCGCTGCATCCGGTGGATTCAATGTCCTAAGAATGTGGGGTTTCTTTGATGGTGTTGATGATGACTATCAGAATAATCATGCTTTTATGCAACCAGAAGCCAATACTTACACCGCTCCTAAAGGGATGCCTTCCTATTATGTCAACTGCTGGAAGAGGATGGACTATGCTCTTGACTTAGCAAGACAGAATGACATCAAACTCATTATTGATTTCACTAATTACTGGACCGATTTCGGTGGTGTCAGTCAGTATGTTAAATGGAGTGACAAAGCTAACGGCATCGATGTTAAGAAGAGTGGATATACGCCTGACTTATCCAAGTTTTACACAGATGAAAAATGCAAAACTTATTTTAAGAATTACATGAATTACTTCGTTAACCGAGTTAACACGGTTAACAATACAACCTACAAGAATGATTCCACCATCATGGCTTTCGAATTGATGAATGAGCCTCGAAATCCGGGTAAGGATGTCAGCATCGTTACTGCTTTGGTTGACGAAATGACGACTTACCTAAGATCAATCGATACCAATCATTTGATTGCTTTAGGCGATGAAGGATACTTCTCAGGCAAAGAAAGTGAAGCCTATGAAGGAGAGAGCAAAGATAGTTATAATGGGTCACAAGGTGTTAGCTACGATGATATTCTTAATCTAAAGAATATTGATTTTGGTACCTACCATCTTTATCCAGAAGGCTGGGGTGCACCAGATGTTGCCCAACTTTGGGGTGAGAAATGGATTGAAGACCATATTGCTTCCAGCAAAAAAGCCAACAAGCCTTGTGTCTGTGAGGAATTCGGAATCAATGCTCAAAACGGTCAAAACCGGGAGCTCATCTATTCAGCTTGGTGTCAGAAGATCTATGACTTGAATGGAGCCGGTGGTTTGTTTTGGATGCTGGCCGGGACTGACACGGGATCCTCTTCTGATAATGGCTACTATCCTGACTATGATGGCTATCGGCTTTTATGGTTAGGAGATGATGACTCTGAGCCAGAAACTGTCGCTCTTAAGAATTATGCAACCTTGTTCACATATGGTGAAGGCTTTGCTACTTTTGAAGACAAAGTATTTTTGATGGCCCCTTACCGAACCAAGAAAAATTATGATTCAGAAGGACCAATCCTAGTCGATAGTGATACCACACCCATCTATACTGCTAAAGCCTATGTGAGAAGCACGAAGAAGATCAAACGAGTGGCCATCTTCACTGAAAGTGCCTATGCCGGAGAAATGACTAAAGAAGAAGATGGTTATTATTCCTTCCCAATTAAAATGAAATACTATATGCGAGCTTCAAATATCTCCGTCTATGCCATAGTTCACTTTGAAGACGGGTCTACTTTAATGAGTGATCGTGGTTATATCCAAAGAGAGCTTAAATATGATCTGACGATTGATAAGACCTATGAATTAACAGGTACAAGCGATGACACACCAGATTTCTATAATTATGGAAACTGTGCCGTTAAAGGATTCACAGGGGTGGAACAGTGTTCTTTCAATGGCGGAAGCTATAAGATTACTGGTTCCAGCAAAGAAAGCACCTATTGGAGTGAGTTCAAAATCGGTGTCAAAGGCTTGGGAGAGGTATTGACTAACCATCAGGAAGTTGATTACGACGTCTACTTTAAGAAAGACTTATGTATTCCTTATACAGGTAAAATACCAGCTGGTGCTGAAGCCACTGAAACTTCTAACGGTTTTAGAAACTATGCAGCCTTAGATCCTGGCTGGAACAAGCTTTGTCTCAATAAAAACAACATCAAAGCAGTTGACTGTGAAACAGTCAGTATTGATGGAACGGATTACTATAAACAGACAGTGAAGATTCCTTATTCAGCTTCTTCAGCTCAGACTTTATTGGTCTTAGGAATAGTTTTCAACTATGAAGGATATGATGGTGATTTCTATATTGATAACCTAAAATTCTTTAAAAAGACCGATAAGGGAAGTATGACTGACGGTTATGAAGAAAGACCAATCGCTACTGAACCTAGTGATGAGGGTGACAATTCTAGCAACGATTCTTCCGATACGAATACTTCAAATAACAATTCGAAGAAAGGCTGCCAGTGAAGTATTGCCACTGTTTCTTCAATAATAGGTGCTGCCTCTTTGCTAGGATTAGGGATAATCATTAAAGAAAAGAAAGAAAAGAAGAGCAAAAAATAATTAATTAAAGTCTTTACTTACTTACCAACTTCAATAGAAAAGTATAGTGTATCTAAAAAGAGAGGCCAATAGACAATTTCTATTTAGGCCTCTCTTTATTTTAGACTGACAGTAAAGACATCTAGTTTTCCTTTGCCCTTAAAAGAGAAAAGGAGTTCTTCATTAAATGATTGAGTCTTTGTTGTGAAAACAATCTTGGATTTACTCTTCTTGGTTGAAATAAAATCAGTCTTACCTAATGATTTTGTAAGGGCAAAGACTTCGAAAGTTCCTTTGGCATTGCCAGAAACGGTTAAGGCTATCTCCGTGGTATGACTTAAATTAAAGAACCGGTACCCGAATTTATCTAGGCTTCGAAGATTATGAATATACTGGGTTTCAATCTTGTCACTATCCTTTCCGCTTTGAGTAATATACACCCGTTTTTTCTGAAAAGGCAAAGCAAAAAACGGATAGAAAATATTTCCATTATGAGGAACCAGAATGCAGCAAATGGAGGCTGGATAATCACCACATCCACTTAAGGAACCGTGATTAAGACCACAGCTAGTGGTCTCTACCTGCTTAATGGTTCCATGTTGGTCAATAACGATCTTATCTGCCATTCCCTGTCGGTCGGTATTTGTGTAATTAGTATGGCGATGATAGAAAATATAATACTGTTCATTTATTTTAGCTATGCCACCGTGATTGTTTCCCAAAGGATATATAGCTCTCCTAGGTAAGCGATTCTCAAAACCGATATCGCCTATATCTACAATCACTCCTTGATAATAGAAAGGTCCAAAAGGATTATGGCTGATACAATAGCATAAGTCATGCCCATAAACTGAAGAATAAACTAAATAATAAAATCCTTTGATTTTTCTGATGCTGCTGGCTTCAAAAAAATTATGTCCTTGGAATTCATCCCTGAAGGCTTTACCTTTTTTATCAAGTACTTTTATTGGCCCTTTCTTGATGGTCCGCATGTCATTATCTAGTTCCATGCAAAAACAGCCTTGTGGTTTAAGGTGATGGCGGATTTGAGGAAACCAAGTAGTAGCTCCAAAACCAGAATAAAGATAAACTTTTCCATTGTCATCAGTCAGAACTGCTGGATCAAATTGGAAAGCATCTCCTTTTTTTCTTCCTAGTTCGGTTCCGTCATTATATTTGACATGACCGATAAATTTAAAAGGCCCAACAGGATTGTCAGCTTTAGCCACACCAATTTTTCCGGTCCAATCCAAGGTATAATAAAGATAGTACTTGCCATCTGGACCACAGGTAACATCAGGAGCAAACAAGTTATGTCTGCCATTTTTATTATCCGGATCTTCTCTCTTGTTATAGATTTCGCCTTCATATTTCCAGTTTGTCAAATCCTGAATCGGTGCCGACCAAGTCACATAATTATTCTGGCAGAAATTAAAGGCTCCAAACTTATCATGCGATCCATAGATATATACCCTACCATTGAAAACATGCGGTTCCCCATCAGGTATATATTCATAGAGCGGTAAATAAGGGTTATATACTTGGCGTTTCATAATTCCGTTTCACATTCACTTCTTAATTGATAACTTGATTATAAAGGATTCTTTTACTTCTATAAAGAAAAACATTTCTCCTTTTTGCTTTGCCTTTAAAAGTTTGGCTTTGATTTAGAAGTCTGGCTTCCTTCTTATAATTAATATATATTCATAAAAACTTATTATCCTTTAATACTAGTTCACAAAACTGTTATTAAAAATGTTATCTCCCATAAAACTTCTAGAAGAATCGAAAGGAGTTTAAAAAGGCTCAAAGTCTATTCGGTAGATACTGCTGCTTTTGAAAGCATTGAAGATAATGCCTTGGTTTTAAAGAAGCTGATTGATGATGTACTAGAAAAAGAAAAATTAAGCAAAGTAAACCTGATTTGCCACTCCAAGGGTGGACTTGATGCTTTATTATTAATCCGAAAATACCACTATGAAGATAGAGTGGCTTTTTTTCACTTCGCTTTGTGTTCCTTTTAAAGGAAGTCCTTTAGCTGACTTGGTATTCAAATTCCCTAAATAGAGAGTAAAGGTTATCTGTTTCTTGATCAATTTTTGGTACCGGATCTTAGGAGATAAGCATCCTAACTGCTATCAGGTTTTGGAAGAACTGAAACAAAATGATTATTTTTTGAAGGTGATTTAAAATGCCCTGACAATATCTACTGTCAAAGCTATTCCTCTAAAATGAAAAGATCGCAGGATGATTTTGTAATGAGTATACCTTTTTTATCTTTAATAA
>JBAXZY010000100.1:0-4640 GCA_041670045.1 Bacilli bacterium
GATAAATCTAAATAGCAACATCTTACTTATTTCTTTTGTCTATGTCATTTAACTCTCAGCATCTATAAATGAGAAATATGAGCGTATAGAGTTAAGGCTATTGCTATACTTCCCAAGGTATTTATTTTTATAACTCTTTATAACTTTTTCTCTTTTTTATAACTTTTTATAATTTGGAATAATAGTAACTATGAGTACGAACTGAAGTGAATGGTTATGCACCATTCCAATCCTGCCTTGCTCCACTAAATTAAATGGTGGTCGCATCAAAGTGATAGCGTTGGTATTCATCAATTGGTGCAGTGGTATAAGACTTGACGCAAGAGACTTCTATAGTCGCTTGAAAAAAGCCAAATAAAAATAAGCGGGTTAAAAGCCCGCTTTTTTCTTTATTTCTTTTTACTTTAAGTCAATTCTTGACCTGAAAATTGTGGTGGATACAAGATGAATTATAAATTAGAGTTGCCGATAAGAATCCTTTGGAAGATGGAATATGAAAAAGATCTCCGGAGCTTAAAGAAAACTGGTTTCTTAGTCACTTTTTAAAAGCTGAGATAAAGCTTTTATCTCTTTATCATTGAAACCTAAAAACCTAAAATAGTCGTCAACTTTACCCCATCTCTTATTGAATTTCTTCATCACCTTAGATAAGAAAAGAGGATCAGGCTGCATAACCGCTTTAGGGAAATCAGGATACTTCTTTTTAGTCTGTCTTTGAAGTCTAGTTAAATAAGCAAAAGAGAGCATATAGTCAGCATTGACATCATGGAAAGGAACACCGTTAGCAAGAAGAAGAATGGCTATAAAGCAACCAGTCCTATCCTTTCCGGCTGAGCAATGGAGGACACAAGGCTTCTTACAGGTAAGAAGAGTGTTAAAGACTTCTTTAGCCTGCTTTGGCTCCTCAAGCATTTCAATGTAGCTGTTGATCATATCCCAACGGTTTAAAGGGACTCTACCGTTGCCATTAACTGATAAAGGTATATTGATGAAACGCTTATCGCCAATGGTCTTATCAGGTCTTTTTTCTTTGTCGGAATCATTTCTTAAATCAATGATAGTCTTAATCTTTAAGGAGGCTAACTTATCGATATCTTTTTCAGTAGCATCAGAAAGAGAACCACTTCGGTAAACGATGCCAAAAGAAGTCTCCCCATAACTTGCAAAGTAGCCACCGACATCTCTAAAGTTTTCGACTTTCTCTAAAGGAATCCTTCGTAACATATATTTCTCCTTCTATTTAGTATTGAAGTATATAGGCTTTAGGCATTAAGAGCTTTAATTCTGTTGCTTCCTAAGGGATTACTATAAGTTTCTGGGATTGTTCCTGAAAGAGTGGTCTTAATATAGTTGATTAAAGCTTGGTTATCTAATTGATTCTCATCCATAAGGAAGGGACAGTCCTTAAACATATTGTAGCCGTTGCCGCTGTTTTTAAGAATATAGTTGGTACTACAGACAGTATATTTTTTACTGGCATCAATAGCTACTCCATTTATGAGGACTTTCTTTACTCTTCTTTCTCCTGATATGGAAGAAAGAATATCGTTTTTATCCAAGACTACCGGAGTAGGAACACTGAGATCATATTCAAAACTCAGGCCAGAAACTTGGAGGAAGTCACCAAACTCAGAAGGGGAATTATAAACACTCAGCTCTAAGGCATCAAGGATCTTTTGACCAGTGGCTTCTACTTTAGCAAGCATGTTGTTAAAGGGCATGACCTTGATGATACCCCCATATGTGATATCCCCAGCTTTAATGTTGTCTCTAATACCTCCGGCATTAACGATAGCAATATCAGAATCACCGGCAACTCTAAAGGCATCAGCAGAGAAGTCACCTAAATTAGTATCACCGTTTCTTACTTCCCTCTTTCCAGTATCAGGATTAAGAATAGTTAAATCATAGGCTGATGTTCCGACTTTTTCTTTTAGCTTCTCATCCAGTAAGGAATTGATGGAATCAATGTAGCTTCCAATGGTAGTATCGTATCCATAATATTCTTTAATTAGACCAGTCGAGAAGCTACCTTCTTTATTCATATAAAGCATTCCAAATGACTGGAACTTAGTTCCAGTGGAAGATAGAAGCACGCGATCACCATTTTTGTTTTTCACTCTATCGCATTCGATAACGCTATGTGAGTGGCAATCTAGCATGACATCTATGCCAGTAGTATTTTTAATTACTTCTGTGCTTTCATAAGGCGAACAGTCGGAAGTTGTTCCTAAATGACTTAAGCCAATGACATAATCAGCTCCTTCGCTTCTAGCCTCATCAACATATTTTTGAACGGCAGCATATAATTGGCTGCCATCTCCTTGATCGAAGCCATAGATAAAGTTTCCTTTATCGTTTTGAAAATAAGTCGGCGTTGAAGTGGTTATGGTTTTAGGGGTAGTAATTCCTAAATAAGCTATTTTAATGGTTCCGTATTGCTTAATTGTATAAGGCTTAAAAACTAAAGAATTAGTTAATAAGTCAGTGAAATTACAGCTGACATACTTAAAAGAAGAATTGTTAGCTAAAGAGAGGAAATTAGTCATTCCATAATCGAATTCATGATTTCCAGGGATAGCAATATCATAACCGACATTTTCCATGATGCTATGTATATAAGCACCATTTGAAAGAGTTCCTATGGAATCTCCTTGAATAGCATCCCCGCAGTCAACTAAGGTAACGTATTTGTCTTCAGTTAATAAGTCTTTCCGGTATTGAGAAAGGTTAGCATAACCTAGATTATCCTTATCTCCTAAAGCACAATGAGTGTCATTGGTGTAAAGAATAGCTAAGTCTTTATCAAGAACATGTTTTAATTCAGAGGAACTGCTAACCATGGTTGAAGAAGTAGGAACTATAGGAGAACTGGAGCTTTGCTTTGTTTGACAGCTACCTAAAAATAGAACTGAAACTAGTAATAGACCAAAGATTTTTCATGGCTTTTTTCTCTTTCTTCATATTATTAGTAGCAAGAGAAAAACAATTTTATTTAATTTCTTTTGCTAATAATCTAATTATGATTTTATCATATAGAAACATATTTTTGAGGATGAAAATAGCAAGACGGAAAGACTAATTAAGTCTTTATTAGGGCTTCTTTAAATTATTGACTGCCTTTAATAATGAGTTTTTGTCATTAGGAAGCTTATCTTCTTCGACTTCGTTAAGAAGCTCTTTTAAGGTGTTGCCTAGTTCTTTGCTAGGCTTCATACCTAAAGCTATCAAATCATTACCGCTTATAGCTAGATCCTTTAAGGAAAAGCATTCCTTGTTTGAAAGAATTTCCTGATAAGACTCTTTTATTTTCTCAACTGCTAAGAAAGGCCCTTTGTTTCTCTCATTGCAGCCTTTGATATCAGCTTCCCTTAATTCAATAAGCTTTTTAAAAGTACTGTTTCCTAACTTGTTCATCAATCTTTTGATAGCTTTCTTAGAACCCATCTGTGCCATATGGTGCTTAATCAAAGAACAAACTTCTTCAATAAGACTATTAGGATATTTAAGCCTAGTCAGAATAGTTTTAGTTAATTCCGCCCCGTACTCATCATGTCCATAAAAATGACCGCTTCCATTTTTCATGAAAAAGGTGTGAGGCTTACCAATATCATGAAAAAGAGCTGCTAAGCATAAAGCCGGATTACGATCCTTAATAGCACGTAAAACCATCAATGAATGATCTAAAACATCATATTCATGATAAGCCGAATGCTGATTAAAGCCTTCCATGGGCTGAAGCTCTGGAATGAAGGAAGTAAAGACATCAAAGTATTCTTCAATCAATCTATCAGAGCAAGGAAGAACAAGAATCTTTAAAAACTCCTCCCCAATTCTTTCAGGAGAGATTGTTTTAATTAGAGGAGCTAATTTTCTAAGAGAACTATTAGTCTTCTTTTCAATAGCGAAATTAAACTGACCAGAGAATCTAATACCTCTTAATATTCTTAAAGGGTCATCTTTAAAATCATCATCTGGCCCATAAGAAGCTCTGATGATTTTATCTTTTATATCCGAAAGAGAATCTAAATCATCAATTAGTCCTTCTTTCAAGGAATAAGCTAAAGAATTGATAGTGAAGTCTCTTTTCTCTAAATCATCTTTTAAAGAGGTAGGATCATCTCCTCTAAAAGAAGTTACTTCTATATCCATATCAGAGAAATGGACATTCACAGTATCATGTTTAAAGTTTTTGGAATAGAAGCCCTGATCTTTAAAGACCTGGTTTATTTCTTCATAGTTTGCCTCAGTTGTTAAATCATAATCATGAGGTACTTTCTTCATTGCTAAATCTCTAATGGCTCCGCCTACTAGATAGGTTTTAAAGCCTTTTCCTTCAAGGATGGTCATTGCTTTTTTAACTGAAGCAGGCAGTAAGTCATTAAAACTCAGTTCCATAATAGCTATTTTATAGTATACCTTTCTTTAAAGGATAATTGATAGGTAGATTTCTTGCCGTTCTTTTTCTTTTAGCTAACTAATTTCCATTATCGGTATGGTATAATTTATCTAAGGCAGGAATTAATTATGGAACAAAAGTATGAAGCTTTATTTACTCCTTGGAAGATAGGCAACTGCGAAATCAAAAACCGTATTGTTATGACTTCTATGGGAGGAACCTCAATTTTTGGCTGGATGGA
>JBAXZY010000101.1:0-4584 GCA_041670045.1 Bacilli bacterium
CAGGATTGCCATAAACAATCGATTGTTTAGACAAAAATTTGGATGAATATATCTTTTTCCTGTTTTCAGATAGGCATTTTTTGAAGTATTCCCTGTCAGATTCATAGTCACACATAGAGTATCAAGGTATCTCGGCGAATTGCTTCTAAAAAAACTATGATGCACGGCTAAAATCCTCTTTTTCCAGTGGAAGAATCTATAAATCCTTCCTTCACGTTTTGGTCTTAACGTTCTTCTTGATGTCAGTGTCCATCCTTAATAATGACAACAACATAAACCAGTCGAATACAAGATGGGTCAGTCAAAAGATTTGATACATGAATCCATTTTTTCGGATAGTTCAGGAATACGAATTAAAGGGAATTGTTACATTGTCATCAAAAAGACCCTTGAGCAGTCACAATGGAACGCGAAAACTTTTCTAACTAGGTATCGTAAAATAACACTATAGTTTACCTTCTAATGATTATTATGCTTCCTTCAGAAGAAACCGTTTTTTATCGAAATCAAGAATAAAACTAACACATAATTTTCATAATTGAAAAAAATTACCATAGTTATGTTTATAATAGGTATAATGTTTTAGCATTACATTAGCATAAAGGAAATTATAATTAAGACATGAATATAATAGTTGTCGATGATGAAATTACTGCCTTGAACACTCTCTTGCTTTCTTTGATCAACAGGCAGGATGTAACTGTTCAGATGTTTTTAGATGATCCCTTTGGCGCCATCAATTTTACCCGTGATCATCAAATAGATGCGGCCTTCTTGGACATTCAGATGCCCATCATGAATGGCATTGATTTAGCCAAAAAACTTATTGAAATCAATTCCAAACTGAAAGTGTTTTTTATCACCGCCTATACTTTTGATGAACAGGCAACTGCTCAGACAATCGGATCTAATTTCGCCGGTTATTGTTACAAACCTTATGACAGGGATTTATTATCTCGTCAATTGGATTTGTTAGTTGAAGAAACCAACACCGGCAAAAAAAGAGATATTAGAATCAAAACCTTCGAAGGCTTTGATGTGTTCATCAATAACAAGCCTATTAATTTCAGAAACAAGAAAAGCAAAGAGATGTTAGCTTATGCTGTAAATAAGAAAGGCTCTTTTATCACTATGGAGGAGGCGATCTCAGTTTTATGGCCAGATAAAGATACTGATTTAGCTCGCATCTCTTATCGTGATTCAGTCTGGAAGCTAAGACGTACCTTAAATGAGAACCGGCTTGATAATCTGGTCTTTTTTGATCGTGGCAGATACCGGCTCAACAAAGAGGGAGTCGAATGTGATCTGTTTGATGCCTTAAACGGAACTGGAAAGATAGTCAGCATCGTCTCTTATATGCCAGGCTATGATTGGTCTGTTGAATATGAAGCCGTTATTATGGACATTCTCGAAGAAAGAATGAAGAATACACAATAGATGACTGATAGCTTAGAAACAAAACTTCCGAAAAGAAAAAACAACAGAAGAATTTTCGCTTTAATCATCACTTCTTTAATATCCTTGGTAATTGCTTTGTTTACTTATGGTCTTTATAGTTTTTCCAAGAATTACAACACTATCTATAATTACCCCGAAAATATCCAGAGTGTCTATGATTTCACAGGTTACAATTCTCAATCAAAGGGTCAGTTAATCAATCTGAATGAAGACACAACTTTCTATTACAACAAATGGGCAGTCAGCGAAAAATGCACTGATCAGCCAAACGGCATTGTCGATTATAGCAAAGGCTTTGGAAGGTCTGGCTATCCTCAGAAGGCCTATGGTACTTTCAGATGGACTTTCAAAGGCTTGGATAATACCAAAGAACTAAAGTTTAGAATGGGCGGAGACATCTATGCCGGTTGCAAAGTATATATCGATGATGGCTCTGACGGCAATCCCACTTTCCTAATGAGCTCGGGAACGATGAGCAAAACGGATATCCATAATTCTCCCGGTGCTATTAAATGGACTAGAGACTATTTCACTATAACATCTACTACCTTTAATCTTTATCTGGAATTCTCCTTAGTTGAAGGAGGATATGTTAAAGGCGGAGATATCTTTCTTAAAGCTCCAGATGATCCGAAAGGTGATTCTTTGTATTTGATTTATGGAGTAGCAGGTGGAACTGCCATTATTCTGCTATGTGCTCTTAGTCTGACAGTCTTTTTGGCAACCAGAGAATATAAGAGATCTTTGCCTTTTTTCTTATTGACTCTGTCTATGCTCTTTGCTTACTTTATCACTGATTTTATGTATATTATTGCTACCCGAATTGATTTTTTTATTCCTCCTTATGCTTCATTGATTCTTAATTTCTTTTCCATATTGTTATTGCTTTCCTCCCTTTTGTTTTTGACATTCTCTCCAGGCAGTCCACCTAAAAAAAGCGAAAAAATAGTCATTGTCTCCTTCTTCATTGTTTCAATTATGCTTTTCTTTTTCTTCTTCCCCCAAAGACTCTTTCATATTGCCATGATTCCTATTCTCTTGTGTTCTTTATACACAATCTATTTAGTTATCAGCAAATATGCAAAACGTAATCTACGCATGTTCATTCCAATCATTATCGGCTTTTTCTTCTTTATGATAAATGTGGTCTTTAATTTTATGGACATTGCCGACTTAGTTGTTTATTCCTTAAGTGCTTTTCCTTCAATTGCTTTGTTATTTTTGGGATTATCGTCTTGTTATTATTTCTTTGGCGTAACTAAAAGATTAAATAAGAAAGCGGCTTTAGCTGAAAAGAACGCTATTCTATATGAAAGAGCGGAAACCAAAAATCTACTGAATGCCATCAATCCTCATCTCTTGTTTAATTCCTTGACAATGATTGAATCAGAATATCATTCTTCCCTGCCGAAAGGAGACAATGCCATTTCCTTATTAAGCAAGAATCTGCGAGCATCCATCGATTCAAGCAACAAAATGTTGATTCCTTTAGGTGAAGAAATTGATAACATCAGCAATTATGCTGAGTTCAATTCCTTACGTACAGATAGCAAACTTGAAATTCTTTTTGATATTGGTTTTGAAGATTTTAAAGTACCGCCTCTGTCTTTGCAGGTATTTGTGGAAAACTCAATCAGGCATGCTAAACTTCAAGAAAAGAAAGACGGTTATATCATTGTTAAGACCTGCTTAGATATAGATAATGTTATCCACGTTGAGATAAAAGATAACGGATGTGGATTTGATTCTTATAACATCGATACCTCCAAGCACAGTGGCATTCATAATGCGGTTACACGTTTGAAGATAGCTTTGAATGCAAATACTGAAATTATTTCATCTCCTGATAAAGGAACTACAATTAAGATTACTTTCATTAAAAGGAATGCTGATGAAGTCGGAATCAATGACGTTTATTAGGTAAAGCATTTTCAATTTTAAAAAGATAGCTTTTATTATTGCCTAAGTTACGACACTGTTTTGTGCCGGCTTTTCGAAATTATTATTTCATCAAGAAATATTTGCTTAAACCAGAAAATAAAACTAATAGAAAGAATCAAATTCTTTGAGAATAAAAATAATGAAATACAAATATAGGTGATTCTTTTATAGATAAACACTTTCACAAAACGGCACATAAAGGAAAAATGGATTATCAGATTCTAGATAGGTGCAATGTTAAGATGCAAAAAAGAAATCAAATAATGAAAAGCGAAAAGTAATTCATTCAAAATAAAGTAGTATTGGCAGGTTGTAATTCTTTTCTTCTTGAATCGGTTATTTTACCTGATTGGGTAAAAGAAATTAGAGATGATATTTTAAAGCTGTATTCGTTATGAATTTTTTCTTGCTCCAATATCTCTTACTCATATAGCCGGTGTCTGCTTTGAAAATGATTCTTATAGTAGCAGCATTGATCTATCTAATCGGGTAAAAAATCACAGTCTAGTTATTCTCAAATATATGTGTTGATAAGCTTAAGACAAATCAAACAAAAACGGAGTTTGTGGTTTATGAAAAGCTCTTAAAGAAATTCACAAACCAAAAAGACTGACACTTCGCATCAAGCTCATATTTTAGATGTGTGTTCAATAAAATATTGATAGAAAAGTGCCTTTTTAAATCGTGCTCAATATTGTTTTGATACAAAGCAGAATGAATCATCATTTAATAAACTGATACTTTTGTTATTAGATAACTCTACCTTATTGTTTATCTTCTTTACGATTAAATGGTTTGTTGAATGATCCTATCTCGATTAGATTTCCTTCAGGGTCAGCGATATAACAAGTCCTTTGCCCCCAGGGCTCAGTTGTGGGTTCTAGTACTCCTGTAGCGCCTTTTGAAGTGACTTCTTTATAGCAAACATCGACTTCTTCAAATGTATCCACATAAAGTGCGAATTCGAAGTGGCCGTTCAAGCCCAGCATACTCTTATACTTTCCATTAAGAACCAATTTAATGTCTAAACTAAAAAGCAGGAATAAAAAAGCTTCAATGTTACATTGAAGCAATTATATGTTTATGGAGCGGCCAACGGGAATCGGACCCGCGTATGCAGCTTGGGAAGCTACCGTTCTGCCACTGAACTATGGCCGCAAACAAAGTCAGGCCCCGAACAAAAGG
>JBAXZY010000102.1:0-4563 GCA_041670045.1 Bacilli bacterium
CCGCTCTTTCTTCAGTAATAGAGAAAGCAGCCGCAATCAAGTCAATCTGATTACTTTGAAGAGAACCAATCAACCCATCAAAGTCCATATTCTTCCACACTACTTTGACAGTGGTGGAACACTTAGTATTGATAGCTTCATCAATCAGGTTCACGACTTTGACATCATAACCAAGAATCTCGCCTGATGAATTCTCATACTCAAAAGGTTTGTAGCCGGCATTAGTTCCGACGACTAATGTCTTTGTAGAGACGATACTGGCTAAATCTCCCGTATATTGAGTAGTCGAACAAGAAGAAACAGATAGAATAGCACATAATCCCAAACAGCTCAGCGCATTACTTAGTTTCATAAATAGGTCCTCCTTTCATTTGGACTTTTGAAACTTTTTTGCGTCTAAGGATAAAAAAACGTCCTTAGGCCTCAAAGAAGCCTAAGGACGTATGTTATACGTGGTACCACCTTAGTTTACTGTCATTTCACAATGACAGCCTTGAAAGTGCATAAGCACTAACCTGCTATAACGGGCAATCCCGATAATCCTTATGTATTCCGGATTACAGCTCCAAGGTTCGTTCGTTCTTTCTTAGCCGTCACCCTTCCATCAACGGTGACTCGCTCTTGACTGGTGTAAGAATTACTGCTCCTCTTCGTAGCTTTGCTCAATAGTTTATTACTCTTCAAAACAAAGTCAACAAAAAGTTTTTTGGGTAGGAAGTAATAGCGGTTTCAGTAAAAACAGCGAAAATCAAGAAAAGAGGAACTATCAGGGCAAAATTATAGAAAAGGCATAGGAAAGCAAAACTATTTATTGAATAATTTCAATAAAATAGAAAAATAGCCTAAAAAATAAAAAGTTTTTAACTATGTAACAATTATTCAAAACACTTATAAACAGAAAAAAATAAGAAAAAACAGTAAAACAATACGAATGAAATAATTAAAAGGAATAGGTTGACTCGTGTTCTCAAAACTAAAACAGTTGTATTTAAATCAAATACAATATATGATATATCCATTGTTCAAACAGGAGGCCCCTCATGTTCTATAGTACCCGTGATCGTAAAATTCAGATTTCAGCTTCACAAGCAATTCTAAAAGGTCTTAGTGATGATGGGGGCTTGTTTCTGCCTGATGAAATTCCTTCCTTGAAGATTGATGCTTCTTTTTTGTCTTTGTCTTATAAAGAACTGGCTTTTAAAGTCCTGTCTTTATATTTAGACGACTTCAGCAAAGAAGACATCCAATCCTGCTTAGAAAAGGCTTATGATAGAAAACATTTTGAGAACCAAATTATGGCTGTTAAGACCTTTGGTTCTTTTTCTTTTATGGAGCTTTTTCATGGAGAGACTTTGACCTTTAAGGATATGGCTCTATCCTTGCTTCCCTATTTAATGGAAGTAGCTAAGAATAAACATCCTGAAGCTAAATCAATTAAAATTTTAACAGCTACTTCGGGTGATACTGGAAGTGCGGTCTTATCTTCCTTTTCAAAAGTAAAAGGCGTTGATGTCAGTATTCTTTATCCGGACTTTGGGGTAGCTCCTATTCAAGAAAAACAAATGCTTTATTTTACTAATGACCATGCTAGAGCATATGCCTTGAAAAAATCTAATTTTGATACCTGCCAGTCTTTGGTGAAGAAACTTTTAATTTCTGGAGAAAAGAATGGCTATACCAGTGCTAACAGCATCAATATTGGTAGGCTCTTACCTCAGATTGTTTATTATTTTTATACCTATCTTCAATTAGTAAAGAACAAGACCATTGCCTTAGGAGAAAAAGTCGATTTCGTTGTCCCTACCGGTAATTTTGGTGATATCTTTGCTGGTTATTTAGCAAAGAGAATGTCTTTACCAGTTGGAAAGCTAGTCGTTGCTAGCAACGAAAATAGAATCTTGACTGATTTCTTTAAGACTGGTGTTTATGATTTAAATCGTCAATTCATCAAAACCAATTCCCCTAGTATGGATATTCTTATTTCTTCTAATCTTGAACGTTTATTATATCTAACCCTAGAAGATGATAAGAAAGTTGTTTCCTTAATGAAAGACCTTAAAGAAAATAAGAAATTCATTATTTCAAAATCTGAACTTTCTAAGATTAATGAAGACTTTATAGCTTACAGTGCTAAAGAAAGCGACACAAATCAGGCAATTCTATCCTGCTATCAAGAAAGACAATATCTTCTCGATCCACATAGTGCCGTTGGTTATTCAGTCTTTAAACAATATCAGAAGAGCAATCCCCAAAACCATGTGGTTTTAGTTCTAACTGCCTCACCTCTGAAGTTCCCAGCAACTATATGCAAAGCTCTTCACCTTCCTTATCAAGATGATTTGGATGCTTTAGCTATTTTAATAAAAGAAACCAGCATTCCTCTTCCTGCTGCTTTGAAAAAGGTGCTTGATTGTTACACTCCTAAGTTTGCTCTTCTTCCTTCACAGGTAAAGAATGAATTGTTCAAAGAACAAGTCTACTTTGTTAAGACACCGGCTACTAGCGCTAACTTAGGACCGGGCTTTGATGTCATGGGCTTAGCATTAGATATTTACAATACCTTTTCTTTTAAAAAGAATGACGTCATGAAAACAGAAGGATTCCCGGATTTAGGATCTAATCCCAATCTGGTTCTCACTTCTTATGAATACCTTTTTAAGAAACTTAATCTTGAAACAGTGCCTGTTTTAATTAAAGAAGAGACTAATGATATCCCTGTATCAAGAGGTTTAGGTTCTTCTTCTAGTTGTATTTTAGCTGGACTATTAGGTGCTAACGCTATCTTAAAAAATAAGGTCTCTCTGGAAAAGATTTACGAAATGGCAGTTGAGATTGAAGGACATCCCGATAATGTCGGTCCTTGCTTATTCGGGGGAGTCATTGCTAATTTGAAAGCAAATGATGAATACCGACATTTCAGTTTAAAGGTAGCACCCAATTATCGCTTCTTATTAGTAATTCCAAATACGAAAGTATCAACTCAAATGGCAAGAAGCATCTTACCTAAAGAATATCCGCTTTCAACAGTGGTCAAAAACACCTCTCATGCTGCTTTGCTTCCACTTGCCTTAGCTAAAGGTGACCTTAATCTGCTTAGGGAAGTTCTTAAAGATGATATTCATGTCCCTTATCGGAAAACACTGATTAAAGAATATGAAAGGGTTAGTAATTTAGCTGAACAATACCAGCTTCCAATGACAATATCCGGTTCTGGTTCTACTATGATTGTTTTCTATCTTGCTGAGGAGGAAAAGAAAATTCTTAATCTTCAAAAGGATCTTTATAAAGACTTCTCCAAGGCTGAGATTCAGATAAAGACAGCCTCATTAAACACTTCTGGAAGTCTTGTCCAAGAGGAGCAGTTAAAATATGAATGATGATTATCTATTAGTCAATAAAGCTATTCTTCCTGATGCCTTACCTAAAGTAATCGAGGCCAGAAACAAAGTAACTAAGGAAGGAATGTCAATCAGTGAAGCTTGTAAATCCCTGGATATTTCTCGCTCAGTTTACTACAAATACAAAGACATGGTTTACTTGCCGGAAGTTCAAGAAAGTAGACGGGCAATTCTTTCTTTGAAAGTCGATGATAAGGAGGGTGTTCTTAATTCGATTCTAAAAGTTCTGACTTCATCCAAAGCCAACGTCTTAACTATCTTCCAGGATACACCCGTCAGGGAATTAGCCTATATTACGATCAAAGTCGATATTAAGAAGATGACAATTCCAGTTGCTTCTTTAGTTGAAAGAATTAAGCATTTGCCGTCAGTTAGAAAAGCGGAGCTAATCTCAAATGAATAATATTGCAATCCTAGGTTATGGTACAGTTGGAAAAGGAGTGAAAGAGCTTCTTGATCGTAATCCTCTTTTTCATCTGGCTGCTATCTTTGATCGCATCGAAAAGAAAAAGGAAGTCGGTGCTCTTTTGGTGACTGACTTAAATGAAGTAATCAATGATCCTACTATTGATACAGTAGTGGAGTGTATGGGTGGGGATACGATTTCTTATTTAGCTATCAAAGAGTCATTAAAGCATCACAAGAATGTTGTGTCTTCTAACAAAGAAACCATATCGATGCACTTGAAAGAGTATCTGGAATTAGCAAACGCCAATAAAGTTTCCTTGCAGTTCGAGGCCTCAGTTGGCGGCGGTATCCCTTTGCTTTATCCTCTGACTATTCAGGCTCAGTTTGATGACATCACGGAAATTAAAGGAATCCTGAATGGCACGTCTAACTTTATTTTGACAAAAATGCAGGATGAGAAGATGAAGAAAGAGGAAGCTATTAAGCTTGCCCAGCAGAAAGGTTTTGCTGAAAAAGATCCAACAGCGGACTTAGAGGGTCTTGATATGGTTAGAAAAGGAAGCATCATTGCTTCTTTGATAACCCAAAGAGAAATTCATAACAATGATATTCTGCATTTTGGAATATCTAATGTCAATGCCGATATTATTGATAAAGTTGCTTCTATGAATAGAATAATTAAAATGGTGACTGATATTAAGATTGATGATGAACATCTATCAGTCACGATTATGCCTATTGCTATTAAGAAAGATAC
>JBAXZY010000103.1:0-4512 GCA_041670045.1 Bacilli bacterium
CCTGGAGATTATCTCTTCAGGGCCCTTTTTGTTATGCACTGACATCCGAGATCTTAATGCTTTATAAGGAATGCCTCTCGAACGGCAATATTACACGGGAGTCTCCGTTTATATGTTATTATGCAGTGGACTGATCGCATTCGACAGATAAAAATAATATTGGTTATTGTTGCAATTGTGATAGCAGTAGCCTCGCTTTTCGTTTCTCATATTCTAACTCGTGATTTGGAGCAGGAAGAAAGAAACAAAATGGAAGTATGGGCAGAAGCAATGCGTTCATTGAATACTGCGGATGAAAATACTGATTTGAATCTTGTATTGAAAGTGATTAATGAGAACAATACAATTCCTGTTATAGTAATGGATTCTTATCAGAACGTTCAGACATTTAGAAACATACATACTAAAAATAAGAAAGATAGTGATAATTTGAAGGCTTTGACATTACTGGGCAGGCAGCTACTAAAACAGGGACATAATATTAGGATTCAGCTAGGTGATTCAGTAAAATCTGATTATATTGATGTATGCTACGAGGACTCACTTATGCTTAGAAGATTAGAGTTTTATCCATTTGTACAACTTGGGGTAGTACTAATCTTCGTTATTATAGCTATTTTTGCTCTTCTTTCTTCAAAGAAAGCTGAACAAAATAAAGTTTGGGTCGGGCTTTCAAAAGAAACAGCTCATCAATTAGGTACACCGATTAGCAGCTTAATGGCCTGGACTGAAATTTTGAAAGAAAATTATCCAGAGGATGAATTGATTCCGGAATTGGATAATGATGTAAAGAGACTTCAACTGATAGCTGACAGATTTTCAAAGATAGGGTCCTTGCCAGAGATGGTGCCTACAAGCCTTAATGAGGTACTGAATCATGTGATAGACTATATGGATCGGAGAACCTCTAAAAAAGTGAAAATTGTAAAAAAAATTCCTATTTATGATATAATTGTAAAATTGAATGCATCACTTTTTGAGTGGGTTATAGAAAACCTTTCCAAAAATGCTGTAGATGCTATGGGCGGAGAAATGGGTACTATTACTTTATATATAGAAGAGACAGAAGCAAAAGTATTTATAGATGTATCTGATACAGGAAAAGGAATTAAGCAAAAGGATGTCAAAAATGTCTTCCGTCCTGGTTTTACGACTAAGAAGCGTGGCTGGGGTTTGGGATTATGTTTGGCTAAACGTATAGTTGAAGAATATCATAAAGGAAAGATCTGGGTGAAGAATTCAGAAGTTGGAAAGGGTACAACTTTTCGAATTGAACTTAAAAAATGAAGTTTTTCAAGAGAAAATTATTTTTTATCAGAAAAAAGATGTAACTTTGCAGTCCAAAGTGTAGATATGTCTAGATTGGAACCGTTTAAGATTGACCTTAAAGGTCTTAAAGAAGGGACAAATGTCTTTGAATATGACCTGAATGACGAATTCTTTGAGTCCATCGAAGCCCCGGAGATTCGTAAAGGTAAATTGCATACGATTCTATCAATTCAGAGGACAGATTACTTTTTCGAGCTTCATTTCCATACGACAGGTTCGGTTATAATAGCTTGTGACTTGTGCCTTGAAAATATGGATCAGCCTATAGAAACGGATAATTTTCTTGTGGTAAAGTTCGGGGAAGAGCACTCGGAAGAAGATGACCTGCTGATATTAGAAGAGAATGAGGGCGTTCTCGATGTCTCATGGTTTATCTATGAATTTATAGATCTCAGTATTCCAATCAAGCATGTGCATGCACCTGGAAAATGCAACCTTGCTATGATGAAAGTTCTTGAGGAATTTTCGGCCTCCCGAAGAGGTAATGGGGATGAAGAGAAATCTATAGATCCCCGTTGGACTATACTAAGTAAAATAAAAAACAAAGAATAAAAATTAAATTTTAAAAATTATGGCACATCCTAAAAGAAGACAGTCAAAGACGCGTACACTTAAGAGAAGAACTCATGATAAGGCAGTAGTTCCAACATTGGCAGTTTGCCCTAATTGTGGTGCTTACTATGTTTATCATACAGTGTGTCCAACTTGCGGTTACTACAGAGGTAAAGTAGCTATTGTTAAGGAAGCCGCTGAATAATGGAGAAAATCAACGCGATAATCACAGGTGTTGGTGGCTATGTGCCGGATTATGTCCTCAATAATGAGGAACTGGCGCGCATGGTCGATACCAGTGATGAATGGATTACAACTCGCGTAGGAATCAAGGAACGTCGTATACTCACAGAAGAGGGCTTGGGAACAAGCTACATGGCGCGAAAAGCTGCCAAACAGCTCATTCAGAAAACTGGTGTAGATCCAGATTCCATTGATGCACTCATCGTTACAACAACAACTCCAGATTACAAATTCCCTTCTACGGCATCGATTGTTCTTGGCAAACTTGGTTTAAAGAATGCCTTTGCTTTTGATTTTGAAGCTGCATGTTGTGGATTCCTTTATTCTCTGGATGTTGCAGCATCCATGATTCAAAGTGGGCGTTACAAGAAGATTATAGTAATCGGTGCAGACAAAATGTCTTCGCTGGTTGATTATACCGATCGTGCTACTTGCGTCCTTTTCGGAGATGGAGCTGGTGCTGTTTTAGTCGAAGCTACTACGGAAGAAAATGTTGGCGTTCAGAATTCATTCCTTCGTACTGATGGCAAAGGTCTTCCTTTCCTTCATATGAAAGCTGGTGGTTCTGTCTGCCCGGCATCGCATTTTACAGTAGATCACCGTTTGCATTATCTTTATCAAGAAGGAAGAACAGTCTTCCGCTATGCGGTAACAGATATGAGCAAAGATATACTTGAAGTAATGAAGTCCAATGGTCTTACGAATAGCGATGTAGACTGGATAGTTCCGCATGAGGCGAATCTTCGGATTATCGAGGCGGTTGCAAAACATGCGAATTTATCTCTTGACAAAGTAATGATCAATATTGACCATTATGGCAATACAAGTGCCGCAACGATACCTCTTGCCCTTTGGGATAATGAGGAAAAGTTGAAGAAGGGCGATAATGTTATATTCACTGCTTTCGGTGCAGGTTTCGTTCATGGTGCATCTTTTTATAAATGGGCCTATGATGCGGCTTCTGCGGTGGCAAAGAAATGAATTCTAAGAAATCAATCAAAAAAACGCATCTTTCTTACAAATTCTAAGACGATGCGTTTTTTTATTCTAAAGACAAAAGAATATGCATAAAGCAGGTTTCGTAAATATTGTTGGTAATCCAAATGTAGGGAAAAGTACATTGATGAACCAACTTGTTGGCGAGCGGATAAGTATTGCTACGTTTAAGGCGCAGACAACTCGACACCGTATTATGGGCATCGTGAATGATGAAGACTATCAAATAGTTTTCTCTGACACGCCGGGAGTGCTAAAGCCTAACTATAAGATGCAGGAGATGATGCTTGCTTTTTCAGAATCCGCACTCTCGGATGCTGATATTCTGCTCTATGTCACAGATGTCATAGAAAGTCCCGAAAAGAACAAGGACTTTTTGGATAAGGTGTCAAAAATGACGATTCCCGTCCTTCTCCTTATTAATAAAATAGATGAGACTGACCAGCAAACACTTGGGAATATAGTAGAAAGCTGGCATGAACTATTGCCGAATGCAGAGATATTACCCGTTTCTGCAAAAAATAAATTTGGTATCGACATGTTGATGAAGCGTGTCAAGGAACTCCTCCCGGATTCTCCTGCTTATTTTAACAAAGACCAGTTGACAGATAAACCGGCAAAATTCTTTGTTTCAGAAATCATCCGTGAGAAGATACTCCTCTATTATGACAAAGAGATACCTTATTCTGTAGAGGTAGTAGTAGAGAGCTTTAAAGAAGATGAGCATAGAATTCACATCAATGCAGTAATTTATGTAGAGCGCGACAGTCAAAAAGGCATCATCATCGGACACCAAGGAGTTGCCCTCAAGAAGATGAATACTGAGGCACGAAAAGCTTTAGAAAAATTCTTTGGGAAAAGCATCTATCTGGAGACCTTTGTTAAAGTAGATAAAGACTGGCGTAATTCTCAGAGGGAACTTAATAATTTTGGATATAATCCAGATTAGTCATAACTAATAATTTAAAAGATAAATGCCCTGAATGAAAAAGAGGGCTTCACTCTCCAAAGTGGAGGGCCGAAGAATGTATAACTTCAGAAATTAAACGACAAAATGGCAAATTTAATAGCAATTGTAGGACGTCCGAATGTAGGAAAGTCCACACTTTTTAACCGCTTGACACAGTCTCGCCGTGCTATCGTAAGCGATACGGCTGGAACTACTCGTGACCGCCAATATGGCAAGTGTACATGGAATGGAAAGGAGTTTTCCGTTGTTGATACTGGTGGATGGGTTGTTAATTCAGATGATGTATTTGAAGATGCAATCCGCAAACAGGTTATGGTAGCGACAGAAGAGGCTGACTTGGTGCTCTTTCTTGTAGATGTGGAAACTGGTGTGACTGATTGGGATGAGGATGTTGCCACTATTCTCAGGCGGGCAAAGTTGCC
>JBAXZY010000104.1:0-4476 GCA_041670045.1 Bacilli bacterium
CTTTTATCTACGGAGTCACCGTATCTAATGATGAGTTTGGACATCAAATCAATGCATTCAATAAAGGGGTAATCATCAACTAATGACCTCTTTGTTATTCCTCCAGATATTTTCACTTCAATTGTTTTGTGCATATAATCTCCTTTCTAGTAATTGCTAATACTTTCGTTAATACTATAATAGTAAATGCAAGTGACTTTGTAAACTACATTAGTAATTACAAATTGACAAGCAATAACCAAATTAGTATCATATAATCAATGAGGCATAAGTATGAAAAATCAGAATATTACAACTAGACAACATGTTTGCAGATTCATCGATACCTGGCTTTCCAAGAACAATATACAAAATTCAAAATTAGCAAATGTTCTTGATGTAAAACCTGTCTCCGTTAAACGCTGGAGAGAAGGGGTTTGTGCACCTGATATCGACCTTTTTCCTAAACTCTGTGAATTCATGGACGTAAGTATAAATGAATTGCTGGGAATGGGTGGGTCAGTTACCCTTACTCCTTCACAGCAAGAAATAATCTACAAATACGTACACGATGATAATTATAGGCATCTCTTAGATAGCTACCGTGACAACAACGAGATGAGAGTAACAATCAACGATATTCTTAGGCTTGTAAAATAGTCTATTTTCTAAAATGTAGAGCGGCGTTCATCCACCGCTTTTCTTTTAATTCCGATTATTCTTAAGACTTCGTCTTCGTTAACTTTATTATCAACTTCATATATTTCACCGCATTTGCAGGTCACCAGTTGTTTACCACAGCGTGGGCATCTTTCATTGTCGCATCCAGGCTTGTGTGGTTCTCCATACTTTGCTCCGCAGTCCGAACAGACTGCATTCTTGTCTCCATAATAGAAATCACCATAATCGCCTACTTTTATTGGTTCATATAACTTGTCTTTTCTGAGAATTCTCAATACGAATTCCTCCTTTTTGTTTCCGAAACGGGTATCCCGTTTGCATAAGTGGAATCGGCTTGAAGAGTACAAAGTACGCTACAAGCTTATCCTGTTCATTCTTTTGGTCATTACATCTCATAATCTTCCTTGATTTTCAGGGTTTCAGGATCAAGTATTCCTTCTTCAATTAGTCTCTCAGTCTCTGCTTTCCACATAGCTCTTTCAAATTCTATAAAAGATTTTTCGTCTTCACTCATACCTTCAGATATGAATAGGCTTTTCTTGAGCATTCTTAGTATTTCCTGAAGCTCTTTTCTTCTTCGGTATTTGTCATTGGATATAGCTTTGTATTTCTCAAATCCTTTTCCTCTTTCTTCAACCACTTTTTTTATAACGGCGTTCCCCATCCTTCGCCTTATATCTTCATCAAATCGGTCAATATAGCAACGACCATAAAAACTGACGCCCATCTCTTTGCATGATCGTTTGATGGCTTTATCTCTTTCGTAGATGTCATCTCTGATTTTCTTATACTCATTGCTGTATTTTCCGTAATCAAGGAAAAGCCTTGTTACGTTATCAACCATCTCTCTATACGGTTCCATTTCCTTTGACTCATATGCTAGATGACCTTTTAAAGGCAGTTCCTCGTATAGTGGCTTTAAATGCCTTCTTAGAACCATATCAAAGCCAAGTTGGTCATCTGATGCTAACGTTGCCTTTTCCTCTTCTAGAGCCTTCTTTCGGAAATCCTTTAATTCTTTGTGGTCAAGAAGGAAGAAACCTTCTACATTCAGCTTTAATTCATTGATATGACTGATATCGATTCTTCCTTTCCTGTATACATACTCCTTCTTCCTGTCGCTGTAATAAATGGGCTCATTCTCGAAGAAAGATATATGGACATGTCGATTATCGGTATTCTCATGGAGACCTGCAAACCAAGTAACATTGTTAGGGTTGAAGCCTGATTTCTTAAGGAATCTTGGAAAGACATTCCTTACCATCTCTGAAGCTTCCTCATATGAATTCATATTCTCCTTTCCAAATCTTGTTTCCAAAGAAATAACCATATCCCAGATAGTGCTCTTGGTTGTTCTTAGTTTTGTTCTCAATTCTTTCTTTTCTTCAGTTGAAAGGATCCCTTTTTGATTGAAGACACCGGATGATTTGTCTTTGTTTCCAACATAGCGGATGTAGTCATAATCAGATGATTTCTTTGGGTCCATTCCTCGGTCTATATATCCGATATAATCGCTTTTAGAATTACAGTCATAGAAAGATCTATGTTTTGATTCTGGCGTGTAATATTTGATTCTGGCTATTACTGGTGGTGTCTGTTTCATCTAAGTTCCTCCTTCTTGAATCTTTCAGGAATATAGTCGTAATTGCCTGCATCAATAGCTTTTTTTGTCTTCCCGGTAGCACATTCCCTTAGATAGTTGTGAACACATGAAAGCATCTTTTCTTCTGACATCTTTTCTTCGCTTTGTTCTCTATGGATAGCGGATAATCTATCATTTCCTTTCACCACTTCTATTCCCACGCTTGAGATTAGACTGTCTGTCTTCTCAAAAGAGGAATCGAGAAAACCAATTCTTTTCAGTATTGAATCTAATTTTTCATCCAAGCAAAGGAAACGACTTTGCCCACAGTCCTCCCTTTCTTTAATTCCTTTCTCTTCTTCGATTCTAGTCTTTAATCCAAGAAGTGCCATCTCATAAAAGAATGCGCTCACGTTAGTAAGATTATTGTTTTTCATATAATCTTCGAATAGTTTGGCATCAGGCTTTTCTTTGATTCTGATTTGGATTTTGTTCTTCAGTTCCATTCTGTTTTCTCCTTTCTTTTTGCCTAAGTAGTAAGACTGTGAATGTCTAAAATGATAAGAACGTTGCTGATGTCGGAGTACGCTTTAGAATCCAGCGTCATATACTTGATTCCATCAGCTAAAGATATGTACTTCCTTGTCATCCGAATACGTTTTCTCATAAAGGGAAGAAGGCATTGCTTTCCCCTCACTTAACAAGTGGAATTTCACCACTACCTAATTTCAAAGCAAAAAGCCTAAGACCAAATGTGCCCTAGGCAATACCGAACAAAACCGAATTGAAAAGATCAAAAAGGCCTATCGCCGTTTTTGACGATAGGTTAATGTCAGTATTTTTTCTTAAAAATTATTTCTAAAATGGCTGAAAATGGAATGTTTTCACGCAATCAAGAAAGTAAAAAGGTGTTTTCGGTAACTTCTTGTTCATTTATCTTTTTTGTTCTCTTCTCGATTGACTTGAATCCATAATGCCTAAAAAAGGTTTCTTCTTTCTTATCTATATTAATCACTGATAATAGCATCTGTTTGCGGTTATTCTCTTTTATAGCCATATCCATCAAAGCAGTCCCTATTCCTTTGTTTTGATGTTCCTTGAGAACATAAATTCCAGTTATTTCTCCAGCAAAATAATAGTCAGGATTATCTAAAGTCGTTTCTTTGTAAGAAACAAATCCGATAAGTTTTCTATCACAAACGGCTATACAAAACTTATCATTTCCTTTTTCAAACCCTTCAGCGTTCTTTTTAGAACTTGGTGATTTTAAAGCCAAATCAGGCAAGACTTCTTTATATGTTTCATCAAAGCTTTTGAAATAAAGAGAAGAAATACCATCAATATCTGAATCTAAGCCAGTCCTAAAAGAAACGTGGCTTGGAAGGCTATATGTTTTGCGTTGCTTTCTTCTTTCGACTACTCGACAAGAAACGTCAAGTCTATCATCATATTGTCCGTTGATATCACTCGTTCTTTTGCTAAATGTGAAATCGTAAGCTTTTCTTCTTTTAACGTTTCCTAATGTCTTTGAATTGCATGACAGAAGAATGGAATCGAACCTAGTATTTGCTTTCTTGAAGACTAAGTATCCACCTATAGTAAAATCATAAAAGTTGAATGAGAAATTATCGTTTGCATCTAAGTAAATCAGTTTCTTTTCTTCATCTTCACTAACAATTGTCGAATGATTGGTTTCATCTATCTTTGAATATGTTTTCTTGAGAATTAGTCTCAAAAATTCATAAGTTTTAGCATTGGAATGACTATATATTTGACTATCGATATCTTGCTTTGTCATCGCTTCATCCATTTCTAATTCACCATAAACACCTTTACTAGGCACAAAAGAATAATCCGCCCAGTCAAAGTCCCTTATTCCGCCAGTTTTAGTTGGATCATATAGAAGTTCAGCTTTCATTCTTTTAGCTTCTTTTGTCCTTATTGGTCCTATGTAGATCAGTTTGGATGCGGATTGCACCTTACCATCAAAGTTTGGAAGAATTTTTACCAGGCCTTTTTTTCTTAATAATTTAAGGTCAGTTTGAATCGTTCTTTCCGAGACGGCAAAAGTATCTGCTAAACAAACAATAGGAAAAACATGATGGTTATCATCAGCAATTATATTGATCATCATTGTTCTTCTTTGCTCAGGCGTAGCTTTTCTAAGAAGATATTCAGGAGCGTTGAAATCATAATCAGATTCCGGATTCTCTATTTCTACAAATCCGTATTTA
>JBAXZY010000105.1:0-4409 GCA_041670045.1 Bacilli bacterium
ATTACCGGATCTGACTTATATGCCTTGTCTTCTACTGCTGCTGAGCTTTTCACCGGTTATGGAAAGTTCTACTATACTACAGCTGCCGCTGTTGTTCAGGATATGATGACATATGCTTGGGGCAAAGCCAGTACTGGCAGCGTATATCTTGGTGGTTTAAATGCTACCTATGATGCTACTACTAAGGCTGTCACCCAGATTGATGGTTTTGTTGCTTACGGTGAATCTACTTCAGAGATGTATTTAGGCTTCTTTGGATTCACTGACTTCGGAACTGCTGATAAGAATTTTGCCAATGACGCCATTGTTGCCGCCTTTGCTGCTTAATACTTCTATCTATAATTAAACTAAGGCTGCACCTCGATTCAGGTGCAGCCTTTTCTTGTCTTTGACTAAAGGAGTATTTAAAATAGAAATACTATGAGAAAAAGAACATTCCATATTATTCAATTGACTTTAGCTGTTACGACTGTCGGAAGTTTCATTGGATTTGGCTGTGAGTTTGCAGCTGCTTCCAGTATGAATGGCTGGTGCACATTGTCTTTATCTTTAGCTATCTTTGCTTTTTTAGCGCTAGCAGTCTTTACTGGATTGAATCTGGCTACTAGCAACGATACTGATAAACAAATATCCTGCAAGAGCTGCCCTAGCTGCAATACTCCAAATGATTTGGATGCTGTTTACTGCAAACACTGCGGGAAGAAGTTCTAATTGTTAAATAAAAAAAGAGGTAAGAATAAGAAGAAGCAATTCTTATTCCTACCTTTTTTATTTCAGAATATCACTCATGACCGGAGTAGAGAGAGGATTGTGGGATTCAAACATGGTTTCAGTATACGTTCGAGCCAATAAGGAAGGCGGTTCTTTGAAGTCCCGCTTAATCCAAGTCAACACCATTAAAGAGAAGGAGCCGGCGAAGATCAGAGAATTATAGTAACCCTTGGATCCTGGTTCTCCCTTAAAATTGACTCTGATAGAAGCAAGAAGTTCCCAAGTGTAATACATCAAAAGATTATTTTTACTTAGAAGCAATAGTTCCTTTTTATGTGATTTAAAGTCTTCCAAAGCCGATACATAAAAATTATAGACAGAAATAGGGGTGATACAAGTTGGGGCTTTATCATTGTAGGGTTTAATAATACTTCTAAAGTATTCTTTCACAATGTCGGATTTTTCCTGATAATTCCTATAAAAAGAAACACGGCTAACCTTGGCTTCGGCGGTTAATTCAGAAATGGTGATTTTAGAATAGTCAGTGGTTTCCATCAATTTAAAAAGAGCTTTTGTAAAACGAGTTTTAGTATTATCAGTAGTTTTTATTTTTGTGGATGCCATTTTACTTGTTTTCTGGTTTCTTTATTTCTTCGATGATATAAGTTGGTCTATTTCTAGTATTGATTAAGATGTTATGCTCATATAATCCATTAATTCCGATAAAGAATATTACAATGCTGACTGCGAGGAACATACAGGATATTAATAAAAAGACAGGAATTGAAGAATAGAAATTAATTACATTGGTAAGTTCTAGGATATAGACAATCAGCAAAGCTAAAGATGACAGCAAGAAGAAAAGAGTTGAACAAGCACCTATTGTAATAGCTTTATATAGTGGGCGGGCAGTTCCGGCTGAGATGTTATTGAAAGCATACATGAACATCTTATCGAAATTGTACTTAGAGTGACCGACCTGACGTTTATCTCTTGAGAATTCAATGTAGCAAGTTTTATATCCAATAAGAGGAACCTCGATAACTAAATAACGATCTTTTTCTGAAAGGGAATTTATTTCGTTAACGGCTTTTCTTGATAAGCCTCGGAAGCAATTGACTTCTTGAGGAATTATTTCTTTTCTTTCTAAGTGGTTAATGAATTTATAGAATAAGCCGGCGGTTGCTCTTTTGAAGAAAGAATCCTTTTTACGACTTTTTCGCTGAGGGTTAACAACCTCATAACCTTCAGTAAACTTTTCAGCAATATCTTTAATGATTGCAACAGGATCCTGTAAATCAGCATCCATCATGATGACATAGTCACCAGTAGCGGTGTTTAAACCAGCAGAAATAGCAGGATTCTGACCGAAGTTCTTTGATAAAGAAACGACAGTTATGTCATTCCTTGTCTGATATAGATCAGACATTACTTGTAAGGTATGATCTTTTGAACCATCATTAACAAGGACAAAATCAAATTGATAATCCTTTATATCTTTAATGACTGGATCGACAGCATTAAAGAATAACGGCAAAGACTCTTGTTCATTATAGCAAGCAAGAATTATACTGATTCTTTTCATTTATCCTCCCCCCAAAATTTATCGGTTTCAAATCGGCAGACTTTCTTTACAAATGTACCCTTCTTATCCAATATTATTATATCCTTTTCTTAGCTTATATAAAGAAAAGGGGCCAGTTTTCATAAAGGCTTAGTAAAAATAGACCAAAAAAGACCCTTTTTAAAGAAATTGCCTTGTTCTTCCTATTCCTATGTGGTATATTATCCCTTGCCTAAATACGATTTTCCTTGTATTTAGTTGCTTTGGAGGAAACAAATTATGAAAAAGGGAATCCATCCGAAATACTATCGTTGCAAGGTTACCTGCATGACCTGCGGAAACACGTTTGAGACTGGTTCGACTTTACCGGAGATCAAGGTTGATACTTGCTCCAACTGCCATTCTTTCTACACTGGCAAGTTATCTTTCTCTGCTGATACCGGACGTGTTGCTAAGTTCCGTAAGAAGGCTGCTGCTGTTGAAGCCAAAATGGCTGAAAAGAACAACACCCCTGCTGCTAAGTAAACACTAAATACAACTGAGAAAATAACCACCTGTAAAAAGGTGGTTTTTCTTTTTTTGCCGAAAGTTCTTCACTTTTAACCTAATAGCAGTTACTATATTAGTAAAGATATTTCTTAATCAGGGAATACTTTGAATATAGAAATGTTTTTTATCGTCAATGCGGTGCATTACGAAAGTGGAATCGGAAAACGGTATCTAAAAGGATACCTTTTTTTGTTTGATAGGCATATTCATCTAAAAAAGGTAGAATATTAGAGATGAACGAGGAACACAGAGTCAATCATTTAGATTATCTCTATCTGTTGCAGCAGGCAAAAGCCCATCTTTCAGTGGCTTCTTTTGATTCTAAAAATCTCCTTGATCAAAAGAACGCAACTCTTTTTTTGTCAGGCAAAAGAATACCTTTTGTAGGTGAAATAAAAGCTTGGGTATCTCCGATTCTTGTTGAGGACTATCAAAAAAGCATCTTTTATCCCTTATTCTTTTTAAAACCTTTATTTCGAAAAGAAAAAAACAGGAATTATCTTCTTAAAGGAAATGAATTACCTATTTTTAATGAACAGGCTTTAGATTTTTTGACTGATAATAAAATTGATGTGACTGATTTCAGTCGTATCAATGATCTGGCTTCTTATGTTCTATCTTTATCAGCTGCTATTGAATTAGCTAAGGCAAATGATAAAGTTAAGATAATTAGTACTCTTTTATTTTTTGATAATGAAGACTTACTTTACAATGCTGTATATCGTTTAACTTCCGATAGTGTTCATGGCAAAGAGATTGACCCTAAATTCCAAGGCCTTTTTGCGGATGCTCTTCCTTCTTCTAAAGAAGATAGTAATTTTACTAATAAACCTTATTTCTATCAATACCAGGAAGCAATTAATAGATTAAACTCAGACTGTCATTGTTCCAAGGTGGTATGTGAAAGCAAAGAAATCCAAGAGGATTTTATTCTTAATGCTTTGAACGTGATTCTGCCACGATCAGAAAGCATTCTCTTTTTAGTGAAAAGTGAGAAAGAAAAGAAGCAATTTAAAATTGATCTTTCAAAAAAGGAACTGGCTTCTTTTTTCTTTGATTTAAAAGACTTCTCTTTAACTGATTTTGAAGATTTATTCCGAGAACATCATAATTTCCCTTTGACCATTGATGAAAGAAAGAGGTTTTGGAATTTCCGTGAGAACACGGCCCGGTACTTAGGCTTGCTCAAGAAAAGAGATCAAAGCCATTCATATCAGCTATTGGAGAAACAGGTTAATAATGTCAGTTCCTTAGTGATTAGTGGGCATCCTAATAACCTGAGCCTTGATTTAACTGACTATAACGAAGAAAACTATCTCAGTGATTATGCTTGTCTTTCTTTGCTAAGAACCCTGCCATCAGTTCTGCATTCTACTATCAGCAATCATCCCTTCTTTGGCTTATCCGTCACTGGCAAGAAAGAAAATTATGATTCCTTGATGGTCACCATCAAGGCCATCCTAGAATCTTTAAATGGATTCATTTCAGCAACCAAAGAATTAACCGATATCGAAGGTAATCCGATAACTTCTTTTAAAGCGTTTGAAGCGTATGGAAAAGACATTCAGCTTTTGATTGGATACAA
>JBAXZY010000106.1:0-4358 GCA_041670045.1 Bacilli bacterium
CCATCCATCACAAAACCATCCAAATGAGAGAAAACACTTGGATTGGCTTTGTACATTTCTTTAGTTGCTAAACATAATTCACTAAGATAGAAATCCGGATCCTGCTCTGCATATCCATCATGTGGACAATAATAAGGAGGATCATATTTCTTTTGTGAGAAGGCAATAACTTGACCTTTCGAATCAAAGACAGAGGCACGAAGAGATTGAGTGCCAATGTCAACGACTAGCATGTTTTTATTCATTTAAAGTCCCTCTCATCTTATTTCTATTATATTACAACCCTTATAAAGAAAGCTCTTGTTTTAAAAAACAATTTTAGAAGTTTGTCAAACATCTATTTGCCTCTATAAAGATAAGAAAAAGGGCTAAACATTTAAAATGGTTTTTAATCGTTATAAGATATATATATATTAATATATATAGAAGTCCTTGCATTTTATCATCATTGTGATAGAATAACCCTCGGCTAATTGTGAACTACACCCCGGTAAGGTATACAGTTTGCTTAATGATCATGAAAGGATTAGAACATGCAGCGTCAAACTACAATTTACAAGACGAGTGATGTATCTAAAAAATGGTACATTGTCGATGCTACTGACAAGCCTCTTGGTCGATTAGCCTCCGAGATCGCAATCATCTTAATGGGTAAGAACAAGCCCCAGTACACACCTAACTTCGATTGCGGTGACTTTGTTATAGTCATCAATTGCTCGAAGGTTTGGTTGACTGGAGATAAGATTCACAAGAAGATGTATTACGACAACAAGGCCGAATCGTATGGCGGTCTGAGAACCAGAAGCGCTAAGGTTATGAAGAAGGAGTATTCGACTGAAATGCTCAAGAGAGCAGTTTGGGGAATGCTTCCGAAGGGTTCCTTAGGTCAGACTATGGTTAAGAAGCTCTTCCTTTATTCCACCGAACAGTATGACAAGCAGGATAAGAAGCCGATTGCTGTCGAGCTGACTAAGAAGAGGGAGAAGTAAACAATGGCTAACGTAAAAACTGATAAGCTGATTTATTCAGCCGTAGGAAGAAGAAAGTCTTCCGTCGCCAGAGTCTTCTTAACTCCTGGCAAAGGTGAAATCATCGTCAATGGTAAGAAAATTGATGAATATTTCCCTCACAAGACTCTTGTCATCGATGCTACTCAGCCGTTCAAGGTTACTAGCACTGAAGGCAAGTATGATGTTAAAGCTAACATCATCGGTGGTGGTTATTCCGGTCAGGCTGGTGCCTTAAGATTAGGTATCGCCAGATCCTTAACTAAAGCTAACTCTGCTAATCGTCCTTTACTTAAGGCTCAGGGACTTCTGACAGTTGATGCCAGAGTCGTTGAACGTAAGAAGTACGGTCTTCGCAAAGCTCGTAAGTCTCCGCAGTTCTCCAAGCGTTAAACTTAAGAACGCCTATGAAATCCCGGTTGTCAAAGACCGGGATTTTTTGTGATTTGAAATTTATTCGATGGTTGCCAGTTTTCAAAATTGTCCTTTTTTGTCCGTTTGCATCAAAAAGCACTAAGAATTAGTCATCATTCATTTTAATTGAGAAATTTAAATCATGATTATTGCAACTAAAACATAAAGTTTATTAAGAAAGGCCACAACTTCCTATCAATTCCCTTTCAGTATGCTAAAATACTTATGCTATGAGGCTAGATAAATATTTAAAAATCAGCCGTCTTATCAAAAGACGTGAGGCTGCAAAAGAATTCATCGATAAAGGTTATGTCCGGATCAATGGCAAAGTGGCTAAGCCATCCACTGAAGTCAAGCTTTCAGATGTCATTGAGATAACCTCTCCTTTAGGAAAATCCTTAAAAGCCGAAATCAAACAGATTAGGAATATCTCGACCATTGATAATGCCTCCGAGATGTATACAATCCTCAGTTAATTATGGAAAACACTAAAACAGTAAAGCCAGTCAAGAATAAGAAGTTCATCACCAGTAAGCAGTTGAGTGTGGTCTTCATCATCCTCATGTGTTTATGCATCGCCTTATTGGTTACAATGGTTATCTTAACCAGTATTCAATACAGTGAGAATCAACGATTAAAAGCTGAAGAAGATGCCATTATCCAGGAATACACGGATCTAGAAACTAAGAACGGAAATCTTTCTGATGAAGATTACGCTTCTGTCTATTTCGGTGACGGAACTATCTATATTCCTTATCAGGATGTCATCATCGATTACCACGGTTAATGAAACAAGCAGTAGATTCTTTTAATAAACTTCAGTTTAAAAATCAAAAACTATTAGTTGCCTTTTCCGGTGGTCCGGATTCCGTGTTTCTTTTAAATGAATTGGTTAAATACTTTCAGGATACCGCTAAAGAACATCTAGTAGTCGCCTATGTCAACTATCATGATTCCCCTTATGTCGATGAAGAAGAAAGAATTGTCGATCACTATATCAATCTCTATCATTTGCCTTTCTATAAAGTCGATACCCAATATCAGAAGAAAGACCACAATTTTGAAGATTGGGCCCGAGATTACCGCTATCGTTTCTTTCAGTCATTAGTGAAGAAACTAGATCTGGACGGCTTAGTCACCGCTCATCAGAGAACGGACTTGATTGAAACCTATCTTTTACAGAAACAAAGAAACAACCTACCAAGCTGCTATGGTTTACAAGAAGTCTCAAATCTAGGCAAGCTAACTATTTATCGACCACTTCTATTTATCAGTAAGAAAGAAATCTATCAACAATTAAAAAAAGAAAACCTTTCTTATTATGAAGACCTGACTAATCAGAATCTGAAAAAGAAAAGAAACTATCTCAGAAAGGATGTCATTCCAGTCATCAACGAAGATGAAATCCTGACTGAAATAGAAAAGCAAAATCAAAGACTTAAAAATCTTTATCAACAATTTGAAAAGATTACTTATCCGGTTTCCTATCTAATCTATGATTCTTTTTCAAGTGATGATCAAAAACGTTTCCTGTTCTTTCTTTTAGACAAAAAGAAAGTTTTTTTGAAAGACTCCAGAAGATCCGGTGCTGTCAAAGACCTGTTCTCTTTCTTAAAGAACCACACTCCTAAAGAATATGTGATTAATCAAAAGTATTCCTGTTACCGTTTAGCTTCCTCTTTCTTTATCTCCAAAGGCTATAAGAACATTTCCTATTCTTATCTCTTCAAAGAAAATAAAATATATAAGACTCCTTATTTCACCATCGACTTAAAAAACTTTACCTTGTTCAACCTAAATAGTTTGCCTGTAGAGGTTCGGAATTATCATTCCGGTGATACTTTAGCTACTAACCTTAAAACCAAGGATGTCTATAAGCAATTAAAGAAACAGTCAGTCCCTTTCTATCTGATAAAGATCTATCCGGTTTTCATTCAGAATGAAAAGATCGTTGCCGTTCCTTTTTATAGTGACTTAAAATCCCAGAAAATTCCTCTAGTATTGAAGTCCTTCTTTTAATTTCGTGATGACTGATTTAAGCTATAATCTACACAATGAATAAAAAACAGTTAGTAGTTTCAGCGTTTGTCGCTATTTCAGCTCTTTTTAGCTGTCAAAGCCGTAAGAATTACGGCTTTGAATGCTATGAATGCTACTACGGAAACATGATAGTTTCATCTATGACTCTTCCTTATAATGAAATAACTGGGAAGAAGATGAATCAGGACTTCTTAGATAGCAGCGAAAATGATAGTCTTGATTATTATGTCAATTCTTATATCCTGACTACTCAGGAAGACGTAACTGCATTTTATTCCTTAACGGATTTAACTGTCGATAATAAGGAACTAACTACTTATAAGACTTTACCTAGTGACACCATGCTCTTAGCTTTTATCTTTCAGTTGCCGAATGGCTATAAATTCGTTAAACCTAAAAACATTCTTCAGCAGACGGATTCCAGTAATGTGTCTTTAATTACTCCTAATTTTTATTTCTATAATTCAAATCCGGAACTGTCATTCTGTTATTTCTCTATTCAAAATGACACTACTTCAACTAATACAGTGGCCTCTGCTTTATTTCAGATTTCTTCTTCCTATAGCTGCATTTTAAAATCAGACACCAATATCCGTTTCTTCTTAAAGGAAGAAGCAACAGACAGTGAATCAATTTATAACAACGATATTACTTCCTCTACTTAACGTTATAGGCTTTTTCTAATTCCGATGTTAAGAACAGTAAATCAGAAAGATAGTCTTTTGTCTTAGTCAGAACAAATTCAAAGCGATGGCCATTCAAACGGAAACGGAATTTCACCGCCAAAGGTCTTAAGGCTTCATCAATGGTTTTATAAATTAAGGGACGGGAAGAAAAATCCTCAGTCATAGTTATAGTATAGACACCTAATCCTTCTATGAAATTATCATATAGTCC
>JBAXZY010000107.1:0-4273 GCA_041670045.1 Bacilli bacterium
AATCTTCTATTGAAAGAAGACAATGAAGAGCAAAAAAATCTAAACGGACCTGAAAGATTCAAGAAAAAGGGCATCATTTTAGTTGACCGGCAAACTGATTTTTCTGGAAAGAAAATAGTCTTATTCGATGACGTTTATACTACTGGAAGCACCTTTAGAGAAAGTTTAGCCGAAGTTCAAAAACCTCATCCTTTGAAGGTTAAAGGACTTATCCTGATGGACAACTTCCATCTGGATTCCCTAAAAATGAAATAACCATACAATTTAATAGATAATTTATATATAATAAAGAACGCCGGCTTTAGCTTATTCGGAGGCTAGCATGAACAAACTATTAAAAAAACAACGGCTGATTCTTACCTACACTTTGATTATTGAAGCTTTGATATTGACAACTTTGGCAATTCTTAATTTTGTTTATCCGCATTTTAAATACTATTTCTATGCTGCCATCGGAGTCGGAGCTTTCTTTATTTTGGCTGATTTCATCTTTGCTTTTGTTTTCAATATCAAAATCAAAGCTTTGAAAGGTAAGACGGAGACGACTTCCGCTGAAATCATCGGAAATGATGTCAATGAAGCCTATAACTTCGGTCAGATTGGCTTAGCCGTCTGCGATAAGAATAACAACGTCATGTGGGTCAATGATTTCTTAGGTGACCGTTTCCGAAATATTGTCGATAAAAACATCTATGATGTGTTTCCGGGCTTATTTGTCCTCGAGGACGAAAACCAGAAAAAAGAATCGATTAAGATTGCTTTTGAAAGCCACACCTATCAAGTTCAGCTTTTAAAAGAAGCCCATTTGTTTGTCTTTAAGGATGTCACTGATTTTGAAAACATTTTCAGCTACAACCAGCGTCAAGCCCCTGTTGTTGGTTATATTTCTATCGATAACTATTCCGATGTTCAGATGTCGATGGCAGATGATGCTAAGTTTGCTGATATGCTGACTAATGCCTCATCTTTGATTTCTGACTTTGCTTCTTCCTCTTGCTCTTTGCTACGAAAAATCAAAGATGACCGTTATCTTTTTGTTACCACCATGGATAATTACGAGAAGATGTTCCATGATAAGTTCTCGGTGGTTGATAAAGTTCGAAGTGCCTATGCCAATGGATTCACGCTATCCATAGGTGTCTCCTATGGTTTCCCGGATTATTCTAAACTAGCTGATTTATCCTCTTCGGCTTTGGATGTAGCTTTATCCAGAGGCGGAGATCAAACCGTAATTGCTCCTTTCTCCCAGTCCATGATTTATTTAGGCGGCAAGAGTGAATTGAAACCTAGCCGCAACCGAGTCAAGATGAGAACTATTTCGAATTCCTTCCTGACTATTCTTAGAAGCTACAAACATATTCTGATCATGGGCCATACCATAGCTGACTTTGATGCTATTGGTTCTTCCTTAGGAATTTTCCTTTTATGCAAGTATGTTCACGTCCCAGCTAAAATCGCCTGGGAAGATCAATTAGTCGAAGACAAATGCCGAGTCGCAATTAAAAGCGAATTCTCGCAGGAAGAAATGGAAGATACCTTCATTGATCTGAAGAACGTTGATTCCTTAGTCAGCGATGATACTTTACTAGTCATGTGTGATCACAATAACCCCACTATCTCCATGTTCCCAGAAACGGTCAAGAAAATGACCAATGTCGCCATTGTTGACCATCATCGTCCTGGTCAGGTTTCTATCTCCAACCCGGTCTTCAATGGAGTCGATTCCTCGGCTTCCTCTACTAGTGAACTCATTACTTCCTATATCACTTATTCTATCGATGATATTCCGATTGATGCCCGAACTGCTACCTTCCTGTTGGCCGGTATTGCTCTTGATACTCATTTCTTCAAGGAAAAGGCTACTAATTCCACCTTTGAAGCAGCCTCACAGCTTAAGAACTATGACGCTGATAGTGCCAAGGTTGAAGACTTCCTGAAAGAGAACTTTGAGGAATACAAGGAGAAGATCGCCATTCTTAATACCGCTGAGACACCGTATTATGGAACATTGGTTGCTTCTGGAAACGACGAAGAACTCATTCCTTCCATCATGTTATCAATTGTTGCAAATGAGGCTATTCAGATAAGAGGCATCAATTCCGCGTTCTGCATTGGCAAAGTCAATGAGCATGAAGTCAAAATATCCGCCCGTTCAGATGGCTCCGTCAATTGTCAGATGCTGATGGAGAAACTAGGCGGTGGCGGTCACTTCACGATGGCAGCCTGCAGTTTCATGGATGTATCCGTTCAGGAAGTCAAAAAGCGTTTGAATCAGGTACTGGCTGATTATCTTGACGAAGCTAAAGTCAATGATTCGCATAATAACTAAGGAGATAAATTAAATGAAAGTCTTAATGAAAGAAGATGTTCGCAAAGTCGGTTTGAAAGGTCAAGTCGTTGACGTCAGTGATGGCTATGGCGCTAATTACCTGGTTCCCCACAATTTAGCTGTTTTATATACTCCTGCTGCCCAGAAAGAATATTTGAAGCAACTAGAGGAAGAGAGAAAGCAGGAAGAAATCAAGAAGAACCAGGCTATTGAACAAGCCAAGCAATTAGAAAGCATTACTTTGGAATTTGAGGCTCCGGCTGGCCGAAGGGGAGAGATGATCGGTACTGTTTCCTTTAAGGAAATCAGCAACGAACTTAAGAAGAAGTACGATATCACTATTGATAAAAAACAGCTGGTCGACAAGAATGTCTTAGTCAACGGTTTTGGCAAGACTTCCCTTAAGGTTGAACTCTACAAGGGTGTTTTGGCTTTAGTCAATGTTCATGTGTCTTTAAGAGAAAAGAAATAATTATGGCTGATGAAAAGAATCCGCAAACAGACATTATCGAAGAAATAACCATCTTAGGCGATATTCTTTCAGATGAGACCGGAAATACTTTTCTTGATGTCTCACCTCAGCTTAATCCTGATGATTTTTTGGACATGCGTAACCGCCTCATTTACAAGACGATGCTTACCATGAACTCCAAAGGCGAAATTGCAACCGTCGCTACTTTGACAAGTGAACTTCAGAACTTAAAGATTTTTGATCAGGTGGGTGGAATGGATTATCTTTCCCATATCATTTCCAATTCCTTTACAGCTGCTCCAATCAATGTCTTGATCCGTAACTTGTTGGACAAATCTTTGCTCAACAAATTCCTTGATCAGATTTCGGTTATTTCCAATGATGCCAAAAGCAAACCTATAAATGACATCGACGAATTCATCGGCAATGCTGAAACCAGCATTCTTAAGATCACCCAGAAGAGACGTGTAGCTGATGCTAGACGAATTGATGAAGTCTCCGCCGAGGTGGTCAGCAACTTAGTTAAACAGACCGATGACTTCAAAAAAGAAGGCAAAAGGGCTAACGGTGTTACTGGCTTAGAAACCGGTTATGGTGAGATGGATATGCTGACTAAAGGCTGGCACAAAGGCGACATGATTATTGTCGGCGCCAGACCTAGTGTTGGCAAAACCTCTTTCGGATTGAATTTGCTTTATCAGGAAGCTAAACGTGGCATTCCGGTTATTTTCTTTTCGTTAGAAATGTCCGCCACCAGTATTGCCATGCGTCTATTGGAAATGGCTTCCCGTCTTGACCATGATGAAATCAATTCCATGACTTTCCTTCATGGGTCAACCAATAAACAGATTTTAGTTGACCGCAGCGATTCTGCCACCACTGAGGCTCAGGTCAACAATCTTCAGCAAGGCCTTAATGAATTATCGGCTTTGCCTTTCTACATTGATGATAATCCCGGCTCCAAGATGATTGATATCTCCGCCAAATGCAAGAAACTGATTAATAGCATCAAGAATGTCGGCTTGATTGCAATTGATTACTTAGGTTTGATTACTTCTCCTTCCAAGAGTTCCTCCGATAACCGTCAACAGGAGGTTTCTGATATCTCCCGACAGATCAAATCTTTAGCCCGTACTTTGAATGTTCCAATCATTGCCTTAAGTCAGTTGTCCCGTCAAAGTGAAAAACGTGACGATCATCGTCCGCAGTTAGCTGACTTAAGAGATTCCGGTGCCATTGAACAGGATGCTGATATGATTTTCATGCTATATCGAGCCGATTACTATAAATCCGGTGATGAAAAAGGTGATCCTTCAGCTTCTAATGGCGGTGAACCGGACAATAATTCGCCTGTTTCCAATGTCACGGTTTCCTTATTAAAGAACCGTAACGGATCAGTTGGCGATATTTCCTTTTCGTTTGATAAGCCCCACTGCACCTTCAACGCCGTTGATAATACTCACTCCGATGAT
>JBAXZY010000108.1:0-4230 GCA_041670045.1 Bacilli bacterium
ATCGGTTTTCTTAGCAAAGAAGGAATAGAAGATTCCCTGTGACTTCAGATAACCGGTGTAATCAAAGCTACCTTCATAATGGGTTTCAAAAGGCAAAGAAGCCGACCCTGTCAATTTGACAATCGAAAACAGCTTTACCACCCCTTCTTTGTCACTGACTTGGTATTTCCCATTCAGAGTCAAAAGAAAATAATAGTTGCTTTTCCGATAGATGCAGATTCCTATCAGTTCCTTAGCATCACTGTTTCCCTGAGGGTAAAGGAAAATCAAAAAGAACCCGATTAAAAGAAACAAAAGACCGATTAAGGCGGTCTTTTTGTCTTTTCGATAAAACAAGAGATAGGTAAAAGGGATCAAAGAAACCAGCAATATCCAGGGTGAATAGATTCCACTCAGTAATCCAAGAAGAAAGAAGAGGAAACTAAAAAAGAAAGGCATTTAGGAAAGGCAGATGCGGTTTTTGACCTTAGCAAAAGTAGCGGCTCCGATGCCTTTGACATTCTGAATGTCTTCCAAAGCCACAAAATCTCCATTGTCGGTCCGATAAGAAATTAAGTTTGTTGCCTGGGAGGAATTTAAGCCAACAGCTACAAGCTCTTCCTGACTGGCAGTATTGATGTTTACTTTATCAATATCCGTTTCCACACAGGTTGTCGGTAAAGAACTTAAAGGCGGAATATAGAAAGAAACCCGAGTGGCAATCAAGATGGACTCATTGTAGGCTTTACTATCAGCCTTAGTAGTTACTCCCCCAGCCATTGAAATCAAGGATCCTAAAGTGTCTTCGATCGAGATGGTGTAATCACCTGGATGATTTATTTCACCGCTGATGGCTACTTTAGCCATATTCTCTCCACTGACTTGAACGGTAGAATAGCCGTTGATAACCCCAGAATCCGCATTCGTAATCTTACTGACAGCCGAAAACGCAAAAAGACCCACAATAGTGACGACTAAGCCTATGACAATAATTTTTAGCATAGTCTTTGACCTCCTTACCGGTTATTTAGCCGGAGAGAAGAAAATCACTAACGCAGGTCTTGATTTTTTAACAGATAAGGGGATTAGTCAACAATTTTCTTAATGAGGAGTCCGTAAGGCTTAGCTACCTGAACGGTAACGGTCTCACCGACAGTGTGATTAAGAACAGCCTGAGCAACTGGACAGGTGTTGGAAATCTTTTCCTTGATTGGATCTGCTTCAGCGGAACCAACAATGACAAAGGTGTATTCCTTGCCAGTAGCAATATTCTTAACGGTAATGGCACCACCACCTAAACGGGCGGTATTGCCTTTCTTGCTGTCTTCTAAGACAGTGCAGTGATCGAGGATGTATTGAATACGGGAAATCTCGGTTTCAATCTCCTGGGTCTTTTCTCTTGCAGCATCATAATCAGCGTTTTCGCTTAAATCACCTTGTGATCTAGCTAAGTTAAGATCAGCTAAAGCCTTAGGCTTCTCAGTATTGATGAGAAGATTAAGTTTGTCTTCCAAATCCTTCTTGCCATTCTTAGTAAGAATGTTTTCTTGTTCTGCCATGGTGTTTCTCCTTGTTAAGCAATGAAATTATATCATAAAAGGGTAGGTTTGAATTAGAGTATTATTATAATATAATATAAATACTTTAGTACTTAACTTTTAAGGAGAACGTGTATGATTTTAAAATCCCATTTTGTAAAAGGAACTGCTGTCCTTTCATTACTCAGCAAAGATGATCAGAAAAATTACTTTTGCTGTAAAATCAACGGCCGTATCCGAGAACTGACCTACCGCTTTGACAGTGACTGTGACGCTGAAATTGAGTTCCTCGATTTAACATCCGCTGATGCCTGCCGAATCTATGAAGCCTCAGTCCGCTACTTGACGGCTTTAGCAATTAAAACTATTGACCCTAAGGCCGATGTCAGATTCTTCTATAACATCTCCCGATCTTTATTTTGCCGTATTATTTCCAAGCGCCCTATAAAAGTCTGTGACAGTTATGTTAAACGGATTGAAGAAAGAATGCGTGAATTGGTTAAAGCCGACATTCCTCTCACAAGAGTTAAGATTGCTAAGCAATTAGCCTTAGACAAATACAAAGAAGAAGGTCTTTGTGATAAAGCACAGGTTTTAAAATACCGCAGTGAAAATTTCGTTCATTTATATGAAGCCAAAGCTAAAAACATTGATTACTTTGATTACCTTTATGGTTTCTTGGTCCCATCAACTGGTTTCTTAAATAAATTCGAATGCCGTTACTATGCACCTGGATTTTTAATTCAGGTTCCAAGAAGCGAATGTCATGGGGAGATTCCTCCTTTTGAAGATGAAATGAAATTCGCTGTCACCTTAGCTTCCTCTTCCCGTTGGGCTGAAAACAATGCTCTTGATACCGTCTCTAATATCAACAAGTTCATCAAGACCTATGGTGAAATGGCCTTAATCAATGTCTCAGAAGCCCGCATCAACAATATGTTAGCGGAATTAGGAAAAGACATTACTCTGAGAGAAGATCCTATCCGTTTGATTTGTATTGCCGGTCCTTCTTCTTCGGGAAAAACTTCTTTTGCTAACCGTCTCATGTTTGAACTAATGTCCAGAGGTTTGCGTCCGATTAGAATCTCGGTCGATAACTTCTATATTCCGAAAGATAAAATGATTCCGGGTACCGATATTGAAAGCATTGATGCCATCGATATTCCTTTCTTCAATGAAATCATGTCTAAATTGATCCAAGGTGACGCTGTCCCGCTTCCCAATTATGACTTCAAGGAAGGTATAAGAACCTTCTCGAAGCCAATCCTAGTTGAAGACAATCAGCCTATCATCATCGAAGGTATCCATGCTTTAAACAGCAAGCTGACTCCGTCCATTTCGGAAGCTCAGAAATATAAGATCTACATCGCTCCTCAGCCCCAAGTCAATATCGATAATCATACCCCCTTAAGTATGACCGATATGAGACTATTAAGAAGAATTGCCCGTGATAGCCGTACAAGAGGCTCGGATGCCAGCGATACAATCTCCATGTGGCCCAATGTCAGGAATGGTGAATTCAAGTACATTTATCCGACTGAAGAGAATGCGGACTTTGTCTTTGATTCCTTCTTCCCTTATGAGCCTTGCGCCTTACGAAACATTGTTCTTCCCTTGTTAGATAAGGTCCAACCTACTCAGCAGGAGTATTTAACGGCTTCAAGACTTAAGCAAATGGTCAAATACTTCTTACCCATCCCCTCCAACAACATTCCCTGCAATTCTTTGATGCGGGAATTTGTGGGTGGCTCTTCTTTCAAGGATGCCCGTTAGCAGCTGATTAGAAGTTAGCTGAAAATCCCTATTTCTCCGTTTTAATAAAAATTTGCAAAAGAAAAGACCGCCTGCTGAGAGGTGGCCTTTTTTCTCAATACTTAGCCTACTATATCTTACAAGGATAAGTGACTAAGAGCCGAGTGATTAGTCGACTAAGTGGATGTTATTGGCTCTGAGACCCTTTTCGGTAGTAGTGGCATCGAATTCCACATGCTGACCTACTTCGGCGGTCTTGAATCCATCCATCATAAGCTGAGAATAATGGAAGAAATAATCCTTCGCATCTTCTCCAGTGATGAATCCATAGCCCTTTTCTTTGTCGAACTTCTTGACAGTACCCTTCATTGTCTAAACCCTTTCTTTCGCACTAAATTATATTTAATGCGATTAAGAATATATCATAAAGAACACTTATAAGGAAAGTTTTTTTCAAAAAAATAAATGTAAGCGGTTATCCTAATCCTTTAAAAAGCTGTCAAAAGGCTCTATTTTACGGATACTTAAACTAAGGATTGCCCCTACTGAAAGAGTGAGAATCAGTGCTGTCAAAAAGCTGATAAAGTAAGGAGCAAGGCTAAACTGATATTGGGAGAAAAGGTCGATCAAAGTTTCTTTTAAGGCCAGTTCGGTCAATACGGAGATAAAAATTGATAACAAATAACTGATTATTCCTATCAAAAAAGAGAATTTCAGAAAGAAACAAACGATTTCTTTCTTCTCATAGCCAAGGGATAAGAGAATTCCGATTTCTTTTCTTTGCTTCCTGATTATCAGGAACAAGGAGAGCCCTAAAAGGAAAGCCGAACTTAACAAAGAGAGACAGGCAAAGAAAAGAAAGAGAAGGGAAAGATTAGAAAGGGTTTCTTTGATTTCGTTAGTCATCACTAGCATCGGAAAGGAACCTAAGTAATCACCAAGGGCGGCTACTTCCTCAAGA
>JBAXZY010000109.1:0-4211 GCA_041670045.1 Bacilli bacterium
CAAAACTAGTCTTATCACTAGTTAACAAACCGCTTGAATATTGGTAGTTTACATAGACTTCATCATCGGAAATTTTGAAAGGAAGTTCATTAGAAGACTTCTTTTCATACAAGGATTGAGAAATATATTTTGAGTAGCCCATCCAACGTGTTGTAAGTCTTTCCTTGTTCAAGGCAGGGCAAATCCATAGAGAATTGTAAATAGTCAAGCCATTAGGAAATGAAGAGGTATCTGAAATCATATGAGAAAAATATTCTTTAGAAACAGTTGGAAAATTGGAGGTCAGGGTATCATCAAAAACATAGTCTAATTTGACTTCTTGTCCAGCCACTTTAAAAACGCCAATATCAACACTACGCTTAACTTTATTGAACATTGGCCAAATATCATCAATTGCACTTGAAGGAATATGAATCTTATAATCATCAGATACTTGGTCACTGATTGCTAACTGATTCAAGGAAGGTAAAACAGAGGAACCATAATGCTGTTTTACCACTTCATCCTCAATATCAAACCGTAGATAATCTTCTTGAGGAGCTTCTACTAAATAGTCTTTTTTATAACTGTTCCTTATTTCATTTATATTATTACCTAATTGACCGGTATAGTTAACATTAACGGCCACCAAAGGAAACCAAATCATTGAAAAGCAGAAGAAAAGTAAAATAAATGAAATAATATGACTGCCTATAGAATGAAGATAATTTCGTTTGACCAATTCAAAATAATGCTTCTTTTCAGTTCTTTTCTTTAAAGAAAGGACAGTTTTTATTCCAGATGTTGTAACTATTCTCGAGGATTCTTTGACTACTTCCAAATGTCCATCACCTAATCGCAGGATATTATCGGCTTCACTAATGGCTCTTTCATCATGGGTAATGAAAAGAACTAAAGCGGTCTTACTTAACTCCTTTAAGGTCTTTATGACTTCCTCTGAATGAGGAACATCCAAATTCCTGGTGATTTCATCCACTAAATATATCTTCTTCCCCGACTTTAATCCTCTTTGAAGTGAAACCAATTCCTTTTCACCTAAAGACATCTGACTGATATTCTTCTGCTTGGTCTTTTCTTCTTTGATATCCGGATAGTTCCTATTCTGATTAGGTTTCAAAAAAGAAATATAATTGGTTTTCTGAAACAGAAAACTAATATCATTGGCATGAAGAGAATCAATCTCTTTAGTCGTATAGCTTTTTCCTTCTTTTCCAAATAAAAGATAGCTCCCCTGATAATCAGAAATGAATAAATCCAGGATGTTGAAAAGAGTGGTCTTACCACACCCGTTTTCACCCGTTATTAAATAGAAACCTTGGTCAGGAAACACAAAACTGATATCATCTAAAACCTTCCTGCCATTATATGATTTAGATAGATGCTTTAATTCAATCATGTAATTTTCCATCCTGAAGAAGCAGATTCTTTCCATACGAGAAAGTCCGATTATCATGGCTTGCCATGATAATCAAAGAAGTTTTAGACAGTTCTTTAAGCCGTAAAAGAATTTTCTTAGTGTTCTCATCATCTAATTCTGAAGTCACTTCATCCAAAAGCAGAATTTTCTTCTTTTTTATGACTTCGCTTTCTAATGAGAGAATCATTCTTTCTCCTCCTGATAAGGAAGCCGGCTTTCTTTTTGAATCCACATGAAGTCCCAAATCAGTGAAGTCTTTTTTTCCATAGAGATTTTGCCTAAGAGAAAGAGAATCAATCAGATTTCCTTCAGAAGGGATGAAAGACAGATTCTTAACCCGGAATCTTCTTCTACTAGAAGGATCACAAATCGTCATATCTTTCCCATCAACGATGACCTTTCCTTGATAGGAAAAATCAAATAATGCCAGGATATAAAGAAGAGTAGTCTTTCCACACGTGTTCTCTCCTCTAAGAATATAAAAAGAGTTATCTGAAAAAGAATAAGATATATCATTAAAAATCGTTCGATCATCAAACTTCTTATTGATATGCTGTATCTCTATCATGAATCTATCTTCTTTATCAAAGAAAGCAAATGCTTAGAATCAAACGGTCTAATAAAATAAAACCAACTTAAGACAATAACTAAAATCAGATAATAAAAATTGAAGTTCAAAGGGAGACAAAAAGATAAAGCAAAAGCCCTCGAAAAAGAAACTCCGGAAAGGCTTTGAGCAACTATCGTAGATATCAAAAGCCCTAGAATCCAAATGAAAGCAAAATAAAGACAAGTAAACAGGGTTAATGATTTATTACCTCTAAATCCGTCTTCTTCCCTGATAGTGTAAATAGTTAGATCTCTCCAAAAGAGACGATAACAGTAATTGATAAAAAAAGCTGTCAAAAGAATCATGATTAAGGAAAGAATTAAATAAATAGGTGTATTCATATAATCAGATGAACAACAAAAATAATTGAAATTATGAATGATAATCTGGTGGGCCTCATCGGCAAAATCATAAGAATGGTTTATATAATCCGAGTATCCAAAAAGGAAACCACTAAACTGTAAAGCCGATGAAAACACTAAGAAAGGAATTAAGAAATAAACGAAAGGCAAGAAATGATAAGGCCTTTTCAAATAAAGAACAAACTTCATTATAAATTTTCCGTTTGAGTACTAATAGAATCATAGTCGTAAAAATAAGCTCTCCAATCAGTGTTATTACCATAAACAATTCTTTGATTGAAATTTGTAATAACATTAGTAGGAGCGTTGTCACAAGTAAACAATAACGACCCATATATATAGAAATGATAACTTGAATCATTTATAGAAATTGGTCCGGCCCTATACATATAATTAGTAATATCATTTTCAGAATCAGAAAAATAGCAAATGTCTTCTTCAAGCTTAATAGAGTTTGCTTCTTCATGGCTAGTCGAATAAGTACTTTCAGAACTAAGTCGCTGACAATAATTACCCCTTGCGGATTCCCTAGGAGTAGTATCTGAATATGATTCCATTCCGTTATACGATGTAATTCCGTTTAAATTACCAACGTTGCAATTTAACGGATTATCTGAATAATATGGATCAACATAAATTATTCCAGGCTCGTTTGCAACATCAGTATAGTTCTCTAAATATTTGCAATTAGAGATTCCAGTTAACGAAAACGATATGTTCAAGTTTTGCAAATAGCAAGGAGCATAAAATGTTTGCCAATCACAAAAGCCTCCTTTATACATTACATTATTTGAAAGAAAAACATCTAATCGATACACGAACAAAAAGTGTGGTTGCCAAGAAGTATACAATATCGGTTTATTCATTTCATATAATTCTAAATCCAAATTAATATTTGAAGCCGTTTCATTGCCAAGTCTTCCATTGATTTCACTATTGTAGGAAGCGGTTAACAAATTAGTTCCATCAATAGCGGATTGACAAATATCTGATATAGGTTTCCTAATGTTAGCAGACATAAGAAAGAATGGAGTTATCATTGATGCGCAAACAGAAGACAATGTCTTTGCACGCATATTTAATTTGCCTCTTTATTCTTACATAATCATACCATTAATAAAATTAAATGATTATGATTATTTACATTTATATTTTACCTTTAATTAATAAAAACGGTTTTAGTAATGAGCAATATCATGATTCGTATTTTTTCTTATTCACGATCATAAGACAGCAATATTTCATAATTGAAGCATCCATTTGGTAAATTAGATGACCTTATAAGTGTTTTCTTACAAACCTCTAAAGTGCAAATGAGTGATGGGAAATACTCTGAGGGCTAAACCGACATTGGAAAGCCAGTATCTTCCGGTAGTTATGGCGTTTCGGTTTTCACTGGCAGAGGTCGATCTGGTATGGGTACCCCACGAGTTGAATGAGGTATTCTATCCAGTCGTGCACCAGTATCTTGACCAAGTCGAAGAGGGTGTATGTCCCTTTTCAAAGTGATGAGGAAGAAAAAAGGCAGATTAGAAAAACAATCGATGAATGCTCACCAAAACATCCAAAAAGGAGAAGGAAAAGTGAACACTTAAATGCTGCTTCTTTAAAAAAGCAGTTCTGAACATATGGTATAGTCGATATTTTTATTATAAAGCTTAGTCTTTTACTTTTTTAGAAACGGTTTTTTTATTCTTAATTTTCTTGTCTCCGCGTGAGACTTTGACAAAGTTCTTGGAACCAAAAATCGTATTAAGAGCCAGGAAAATTAGAACGAAGGCAAAGAGGACAACCACCATAATTGAGGGTGGAACATTATAGC
>JBAXZY010000110.1:0-4144 GCA_041670045.1 Bacilli bacterium
AAGAATCAAGGAATTAGAGGACTTCATTCGGAGATTCTCGGCTAACGCCAGTAAATCCAAGCAGGCTACTTCCAGAAAGAAATCACTAGAGAAAATTAGCTTGGATGAAATCAAACCTTCATCGAGAAGATATCCTTTCATTGATTTTCGTTCCCAGTATCAGCTAGGCAATGATGTTTTAACAGTTGATAGTGCTACAAAGGATGGTTTCTTTAAAGAATTGACTTTCAATCTTCGAAATACAGATAAGGTTGCTTTCATCGCTGATAATTCATTAGCAATCACAAAACTGTTTGATTGCTTAATGGGTAAGGATCAGTTTGATTCTGGCTCATTTAAGTTTGGAATCACAATTCATCCTCAGTATATTCCTTCCTCATTCTCCGAATATGATGACATCACTTCCAGTCTTGTGAATTATCTAAGGCCTTATGGAAAGGAAGACACTGATACTTATATCAGAGGCTTCTTAGGTCGGATGCTGTTCACGGGTGAAGAAGCTTTGAAACCAGTCAATGTTTTATCCGGTGGTGAAAAAGTCCGACTCCGTTTCTGCAAGATCATGCTGGATCCTGGCAACTTGATTATCCTTGATGATCCGACTAACCATTTGGATTTGGAGTCTATCGAATCTTTGAATAAAGCGATGAATGAAACCAAGTCAGTTCTTTTGTTCTCTTCTCATGACCGACAACTTCTTAACTCTATTGCTAATAGAATCATCTATATTAGGAGTGATGGCACTTATGTTGATAAGTATCTTACTTATGATGAATTTGAAGATTACTTGTATAATACTGAAAAGAAGACTAATTAAAAGATATGAATAATCAGGGAGTTGATAAAAAAGTAAGTAATTCTAATAGCCCCTTTGCAGGGGTCCTTTTTGCTTTATTATCAGCTCTCTGCTCTGGCTTTTATTCACCGTTAGTTGAACTGATTTGCAAGAACGGATTCTCTCATTATCTCTATGGAGGTTTTGCCTACCTTGGATCGCTTACAATTTGTTTATCCTGCTTTATTGTTCTTCTGATAAAGAACCGTAAAGACAAATCCCGTCTTAACCTTCTCAGCGGAAAGAAAGACTGGATTATCATGGCTTGTTCCACTTTAAGTGGCAGTTTAGGAAACATCTTATTATTGACAGCTTTGAATATGGCTCCAGCTTCCGAAGTTTCCTTATATAGCAACTTTGAATTAGTATTCACAACTTTATTAGCTTTCTTTATCTTTAAGGAAGTCATTAAAAGCTATAGTTGGGTAGCCGTTCCTTTTATTGCCTGCGGAGCTATCTTATTATCGCTTGATTTCTCATCATCTGATAAAGCGGTTGGCTTTTCTATGGCATCCTTAGTGTCAATGGGATCAGCTTTATGTTGGGCCTTAGAAAATAATTTTTCTCGTCTGATCAGTACTAAGAATAGTTTTGAAATAGCTTCGATAAAATCAGCTTTTAATGCTTTCATGGACTTAACGATCGGTTTTGGGTTAGGTGGTACTATTATCGCTATTTCTACACCTTTCTTAGCTTTAGGCGGTGGTGTTCTGACAGTCAGTTTCTATTATGTGTTCTATCTTCAGGGTCAACAAAGAATTGGCTCTGTCAAAACAAGTTGTTTCTTTACCTTAGCTCCATTTATTGGTTCTGTTGTTTCACTAATGCTTAATCAAAGAATTCCTGAATGGAACTTCTATGTAGCCTTTACTATGATTGCTATCGGTCAAAGTATTGTTGCTATTGGAACCTTAAGAAGGCAGCCAGATAAAAAGTCTTTGAATAAGCCTGTTGACAAATAAAACTAGATAATCGGCTTTCTCTAATATTAGTGGTAGTAATTATTGGAATTGTATAACTAAAGTGTTCTTTAGTTTAAAAGGTAGTTGTTCTGACCTGCTTTTATTTTCCAGTATTGAAGCTCACTTCGAAATTTTTTTACATCTAAAACTCGCTTGACTTTTTTGCTTTCTACTATACATTTGGGCTTTTTAATTTACCATTAAAAATAGTACATATGAAACTAAGGGACTGCTTTTTGATTATAGGACGGCTTCCAAGAAATGCTTGGTTCTTTCCTGAGTAGGATGAGCAAATATGTCTTCAGGTGCACCATGCTCAACAATATATCCGCCATCCATGAAGAAGACTTCGTCAGAGACGTCTTTGGCGAAACTCATTTCGTGGGTGACAATGACTAAAGTCATACCAAACTTGGCTAACTGTTTGATAACATCTAAGACACCTTTTACCATTTCAGGATCCAAGGCCGAAGTCGGTTCATCAAAGAGAATGACATCGGGATTGATTGCTAAGGATCTGGCAATAGCGACACGCTGCTTCTGACCGCCTGATAGTTTTATAGGATAGTCGTCTTTCTTTTCTTCAACCCCGACTAATTTAAGTAGCTTCATCGCAATCTCATCTGCTTGGTCCTGAGTCTTATGCTTTAAGGCCATTAAACCAGTAGTAACGTTTTCTATTACTGTCTTATTATTGAAGAGATTGAAGTTTTGGAAAACCATGGAAACTTTTTCACGCATCTTATTCAATTCCGGTTCTTTAAGGAGGACTTTGTATTTAGCATTTGGAGTAATGCTCTTAGAATCATTGCCGTCTAAGCCTGAAGTAAGTTCCCCTTTTAAGTCAATTGCTTTTCCTTTAATGACCGGGCCAAAGACTTTTTGGCCTTCAAAAGTAATGATTCCGGAGGTGGGAGTCTCTAGAAGATTAAGGCAACGTAAGAAAGTTGATTTACCGCCACCGGATGGACCGATGATGGTATAGACTTTGGCTTTTCCAACTGTGAAGGAGATGTCTTTGAGAACCTGCAGTTTTTTAAAGGATTTGCTTAGGTGTTCTACTTTGAATATTTGATTATTATTTAGCGGCATATTTTCCAAGTTTCCTTTCCCCAAGATGGATTAATCCACTTAAGACAGTAGTGATGATGTAGTAAAGAACTGCGGCATAGATCAAGGCTTCAAAGACTTTCAAAGTATCGGCTTTGACGATATCAGCGATACGGGTAATGTCGTTGATACCGATCAAAGAGACAACTGAAGATTCCTTAACCACAGTAACCAATTCATTTCCGATGGCCGGAAGAATATTCTTCAAAGCCTGTGGAAAGACAATATGTCGCATTGTGTAACTAGAAGACAGACCTAACGATCTAGCGCCTTCAATTTGTCCAGGATCAACGGCTTGAATTCCTGAACGGAAGATTTCGGCTACATAAGCTGAGGAATTAAGACTTAAGGCAATCAACCCGCTGACATAGATGCTCATGTTAACCCCTAACAGCATCGGGATGCCATAGGCTAGGATATATAGCTGAATCAGTAAGGGAGTTCCTCTCAAAAAAGAAATATAGAAAGAAGAGATACCAACCAGAATTTTGTTCCTTGAAAGTCGCATGAGACTGATTAGGAATCCTAAGATAACACCAAAGAAGACAGTGCCTACGGCAAATCCTAAGGTAATCAAAATACCCCACATAAAGCGGGTGGTGTACTGAAAGACTGGTCCGAAATCTAATGAATACGCTAGCATTGACATCGTCTTATTTAGTTAGAACTAGCTTCATTAGCTGCTTCAATGTATAAGCTGTCTAAAGTTCCGTTGTCAGTATTAGTCTTAATAGTGTCATTGATCAAACTGATTAAATCAGCCCCGGTTCCCTTATGAGAAGCTAAACCATAGCCGCCATCATCTTCAAAAGCAATGGTATCGATGATCTTCAAATCAGTCTGAGAAGCAATGATTTGCTGGGCAACCGGCTTTTCAACGACTAAGGCATCCAAGGTTCCAGCCTTAATTGCTAATACCAGATTAGAAATGTCAGTTAAAGTCTGGTTGCTGCTGTTCCAGCCCTCACCAGTAATCGTGTCACCCTGGACAGTTCCTAACTGAGCACCGCACTTGGAACTCTTTAATGAATCCATGTCAGTGATAGTAGTATTAGTGGAAGCCGTTACTACAACGGTATCAGCGGTGAAGTAAGTATCAGAGAAAAGGACTGACTCCGCTCTTTCTTCAGTAATAGAGAAAGCAGCCGCAATCAAGTCAATCTGATTACTTTGAAGAGAACCAATCAACCCATCAAAGTCCATATTCTTCCACACTACTTTGACAGTGGTGGAACAC
>JBAXZY010000111.1:0-4071 GCA_041670045.1 Bacilli bacterium
CATCGTATAAATAACAAAGACACAATTAGGGTAGTTAGGGATAAAGATCATTAAGCCAAACAAAGAGAAAAACCAAACCATAGGATGGATAGCTAACTTCAGTTCTTTATATAAGAGGTTCTTCATTGCCACTCTCCTTTTCCAAATACACCATTATCGTATCAATATCAGGAATATAAGCCTGATAATCAGAATTCTGAGGATAGTTTTCTTTCTTGAACAAAGCTTCTGCTTCATTATGCCGTAAGTGATACGAAATAGCTTTGTTTTTGATTTTCTCAAAGACTTCGGTTACTGGTCCTTTAATGAAAAGATAATCCTGTTTAAAGTCTTTCAAACTCTTGGAAGCCAATAATTTTCCTTTTTGGATATAAGTAATAGTATCCGCACACTTTTCCAAGTCAGAAGTAATATGAGTTGAGAAAAGAATTGCGACATTCTCTTCATCAACTAGATTCTCAAAAATATTAAGAAGCTCATCTCGTGATATTGGATCAAGTCCGGATGTCGGTTCATCTAGAACTAATAGTTCAGCATGATGAGATAAAGCAATGGCTAAACCATATTTGACTTTCATGCCGGCTGATAATTCCGTTATTCTTTTGTTTTCATCCAAGGCAAAGCGTTTTAAGAGATTCTCATATTTTGGTCCATCCCAGTTCTGATAAAAACGTTTTGTGACTTGGGTTAAAGTCTTAATTCTGGTTTTGGGATAATAATCGACTCCGCCAAGAAGAATTGAAAGTTTCTGTTTGTTTATTAGTTCATGATCCAAAAATGGTGTTCCATTAAAAAGGACCATTCCGGAATCCGGATGAACAATATTGAACATGGATTTGATAGTCGTAGTTTTACCTGCGCCGTTACGACCAACAAAACCCATAATCTCACCTTTTTTCAGTGAAAAACTGACATCCGATAATTGAAAGGAAGGATATTTTTTGCTCAGGTCCTTGACCTCTAAGACATTTTCACTCATGGTTATTTGAAGCTCTTAGTTGCCAAGTTGATTAAGAAACCTTCTTTCACAATGGCAATGCCTCTCTTAGTATCAGCTAAAACAACTACCCGGTCACCTGGCTTGATATCGAACATATCACGGATGATCTTAGGAATGACAATCTGACCTTTTGAACCTACCACAGTCGAAGCCATGGCTTTATGCTTATTAGTCTTTACTTCCGGTTCCTGATCTTCATCTTCGATTCCGGTTTGAGTCGTTTCTTTAGTATCCATATTAGCCTCTTTTCAAAGTATGCCGTTTCCTACTTTTCATACTTTTCATACTTGCATTATAAAAGAAGACAATTGGAAAATCAACTATTAATAAAGAATGATGAATTAAAACAAAATAGGAACACTTTCAAATATTTTGATGAATTCTTTAGGAAGACGTTTCTTGGTTTCTTTAATTATGTTATCAGGTATATCTTTATAAAAAGCAGAAGCTATAGCACAAGCCATAGCACCAATAGTATCTGTATCTCCGCCTATATAATTTACTCTTCTCAGGCAATCCTCAAAACTCATGCTAGTCAAAAAAGCAAAGATAGCAACAGGAACTGATCCCTGACAGGTGACATCCATCTGATAATTCTGATGCAATTCCTCATAATGGAAATTCAAATTATACTTTTGATTTGCAAATGATTTAAGATATTCTTTATTTTTGCCATGAAGTGATAGATAAATAAGTGACGCTATTGTGCAAGCTGCTTTAATTCCTTCAGGATGGTTATGAGTTATTTCAGTTACTTTAACAGCTAAGTTATTACATTCATCAAATGAAGAAGCAAAGTAAGCAACTGAACTTACTCGCATTCCAGCTCCATTTCCAAAAGAATAAAAAGGCCCCATATCAGGATTATCAAGCCACCTTAGGAACCTTCCCCCGTAACCACCTTTAGGAAGAGGGTATTTAGAATAAAATGCACGCATAGTTTTGCCAACATCCAAATGATTCAAAAGAGCATAAGCAATGGCAGCTGTCATTACGGTATCATCAGTAAAGCCAGCATTTTCAGGAAACAAAGCAAAGTCTTCGCTTTGTGGTTTTTCCTCAACACAATTAGAAAACTCATATACTGAGCCAACTATGTCTCCAATCGTTGCTCCATACATCAGCATGTTCTTTTCTGTCATTTATTTTGCACCTGTCTAAATTCTACCATAAGCCTCCCTTTTTTATTATTATCCTGAGTCATTATATTTGGAAAGAAGAATATTTTCAGGTATATTTTTTCGTATATAGGAGAAACACCATGAAAAGATTAGAAGGTAAAGTCGCTGTCATTACGTGAAGTAATTCCGGTGTCGGTGAAGAAACTGCTAAGCTCTTTGCTAAAGAAGGTGCTAAGGTTGTCATCTGTGCCAGAAGAAAAGAAGCTCTTGAAGCTGCTGAAAAGCAAATTAAAGATATGGGTGGAGAAGTCTTAGCTGTTCCAACTGATATTTCTAAAAAAGAGGATGTCGCTAACCTCTTCAAGGCTGCCAATGATAAGTTTGGTCAAATTGATATCTTGATCAACAACGCAGGTGTTCTTGATCATAACCTCAATGGCATCAATCAATTCAGCGATGATGATTTTGACCGTGTCATTGCCATCAATGCTAAGGGAACCATGGATTGCATCCGTGAAGCCTTAAAATATATGATGCCCAAGAATGCCGGCTCTATCGTTAACGTTGCTTCGGTCGCTGGCGTCTATGGCTACGGTGGAGCTGTCTATGTGGCTTCTAAGGGTGCTGTCATTGGTGTTACTAAGCATACTGCTATGCGTTTTACTGCTACTGGAATCCGCTGCAATGCTGTCTGCCCTGGAACCATCATCACTCCGATGACTACCACTATCGACCAGAAGGCCATGGATATGGGTATGATGGGTGCTATGATGAAGCATGCTGATATTGCTCATGCTAAGCCCTGCATGCCGATTGATGTTGCCAATGTCCTATTATTCTTAGCTTCTGATGAATCCAAGTGCATCAACGGTCAGGCCATTGTCACTGATTACGGCGCTGATTTATAAACTTCAACTAATTAACATAATAATGTACCGTCCTTAATTGGGCGGTATTTTTGATTTTTTTAATTTGTCGTTTCTTTGCTGTAGATATATATTCTTTTATAAGGTAAAATCAATGCATGAATAAAAACAAGATAAATCATTTAACTGCTGTCGTCCTCTCCTCATTGATTTTAGGTTCCTGTGGAACAATTTCTGCTTCTAATGACTCAACAAGTGATTCTTCTTCGATAGCTGATTCATCTTCTAGTAACCAGTCTGATAGTCAGTCGACTACTGAATCAAATAGTGAATCCGTATCGGATTCATCTATATCATCCTCAGTTGAAAGCAGCAGTTCGAATAGTCAATCCAGTTCAAGCTCATCTATTCAAGCCAATAGTTATTATGATGGCTTTGATTTTTCGTTGCGGGGAGAGCAATTGAAGACCGCCCTCTTCAAAAAGATAGCCAGTCACACTAATGTTGGCTATGATGGCTTATATAAGGTGTATAAGACATCTGATCTTTATTCTGACGGAAAAATCTGGGATATGTATTCCAGTTACCACTTTTCCACAGGTAATACCGCCGGTTCCTATAGTAAAGAAGGGGACTGCTATAACCGCGAGCATACCATCCCTCAGAGTGTCTTCTCTTCCAAATCACCAATGGTAGCTGATGCTTTCCATGTGGTACCTACCGATGGCTATGTCAATAATAGAAGAAGCAATTATCCGCATGCAGAAGTTAAAACTGTTTCCTATACTTCAACTAATAATACTAAAGTAGGAACTTCAGCTACATCTGGAGTAAGTGGCAATGTCTGTGAACCGGCTGATGAATACAAAGGCGACTTTGCTCGAATGTATTTTTATATGGTAACTGCATATCAAGACAAGTTATCCGGATGGAAAGCTTATGCTTCTTTCAGTAAAAACACTTATCCTTCTTTATCATCCTGGGCTAAGACTCTTTATTTAAAATGGTCTAATGAGGATCCGGTATCTGAAAAAGAAATCAACCGAAACAATGCTATCTTTGCTGTTCAGCATAACCGTAATCC
>JBAXZY010000112.1:0-3986 GCA_041670045.1 Bacilli bacterium
CAAGTCAGTATTGAAACGCTTTTACCTAAGAATTATGATAATGGCAAGTTAAACGATTAAAGATTTTAACTTAAAAAAGGGGGAGAATATGAAAAACTCTAAGGTAAAAATCTTAACTGCTGTATTAGCTGTCGCAGGTGTTGCTTCTTTATTAGGAAGTTGTGGCTCAACTAAAACATCTGGTGGTGATGGTTGGGTTGCCTATGATGATTCTAAGGCTATGACTACAAAGACTACTATTAACTATTGGACGGGCCGTACTGATTTGGATTCTGATGGAACTTTTGCTAAGTACATTGCTGAATTCAATAAGGTTGAGCCTAACATTACTGTCAAGGTTACTTCCTATACTGATTATGTCAATACTGTTGATAAGGCTTTAGCTGGTGGAAGTTATGGTGATGTTTCTATGATTACCATTACCGATATGACTCAGCTTCCCAATTATTACATTTCTTATGGCGCTGCTGATTCTTTAAAGAGCACTGGCCTATATCGTGATGAATATCTTTATGCTAAATCCTATAAGGGAAATGTTTATGGCTTAGCCTATATGAATACTGTCAGCGGTGTTGCTTACAACAAGCAGGTTTTCTCCGATGCTGGCGTTGATGCTTCTACTCTTACTACTCCTGAAAAGTTCATTGCTGGTATGCAGAAGATTAAAGATTCTGATAATGGCTTAGCTAAGGATTGCATCCCTTATTACACCAATGCTAAGAATGGTTGGACTGCTGATGCCTGGGAAGATAATTTTGTTAACAACGTCATCACTGGCGATAAGGATTATGCCAACACTCACATTGCTGTTGATACCAATGTCTGGAAGAAAGGTACCAACGATCCTCATTATGAAGGAACTAAGCTCTACTTTGATTTAATTGCAAAAAGCTTAACTGAAGATGATCCTACTACTACTGATTGGGAATCTTGCAAGGCCAAGATTAACAACGGTCAGATTGGTGCTATGTGTTTTGGCAATTGGTGCATCACTCAGTTCCAGGCTGCCGGTGATCATCCGGAAAACATTGGCTATATGGCCTTCCCATTCACTAGCACTGATGGTAAGACTCAGTATGTCAATTCCAGCTCTGATTATTGCTACGGCATTTCCAACAAGATTGATGATACCCATAAGGAAGCTAGTGAAAGATTTGTTACTTGGATGGTTCAGAAATCAGGTTTAGCTGTTAATCAGGGTGGTATTTCTATTATGAAGAGTGATCCCTTCCCTTCAACTTTGTCTTCCTTAGAAAACTGCACCTTATTAGTCTCAAATCCTGCTAAGAGTGGCTGCGAGGATGCAAGATCAGCTACTGAATCTTCTTCTAAACAGACTCTTTACGATAGTGGTGCTAGATTCTCTAAAGTTGTTACCGATGCTACTTTGAGTGGTAAGACTTATGATGAGAAGTTAGTTGCCTTTGATGCTGATGCAGCTTCTTGGAACTCTGCTTGGTCTACTGCTGCTGCTAAGGTTCTTAAGACTTATCCGGATTGTGCTGATTAACAGAGTCCCTTCCAAAGGACCGCCTCACCAGCGGCCCTTTGGTCTTTGTTAAAAAGGATTGTAACCCTTGGAAGGAAGAGTACCTATGGAAACCATGACGTTGCCTAATCAGGAAGCTCCGAAAAAGAAAATGGTCAATCCTGGCCACAACCAATTAAAAATCGAAAAAATTTTATTGATTGTAGCTTTTTTGGCTATTCCTTTGACTCTTTTGATTCTTTTTACCTATGTTCCGCTAGTCGATATGATTAAATATTCTCTTTATCATTATAAAGGCTTTACTGATACTAACCCGGTCTTAGTAGTCGGTAATGGCGCTGATGAGCTTTTTGTTGATAACTACTATACGATTTTTCACAGTGCAGATTACTGGAAACCTCTAGAAGTTTCTGGTGTTTATCTTTTGGCCTCAATTATTCAAATTGCTATTGCTCTCTACTTTGCAACTGTTTTTTACTTTAGACCAGTTGGAGCTAGTTTCTTTAAGGCTGTTATCTTCATTTCTTCATTGCTAAATGGTGTTGCCATTTCCCTTATGTGGCTATTGGTTTTTAAAAATGATAGTCAGGCACAAGGTGTAATGAATACCCTTATTGAAGCCTGCGGGGGAGAAGCTGTTTCCTGGTTCAATGGTTTCTGGAGTGCCAACATTGTTTTAGCATTTATTTCTGTGTGGCGTTATTTGGGAAATAATATGGTTATGTTTGCCGGTACGATGGAGTCTGTTTCTAGAGATGAAATCGAAGCTAGTGAGATAGATGGCGCTGGAAAGTGGCAACAGTTTGCCCATATTCTTCTTCCTGAAATCAAAAACATTGTTTTCCTTAACTTGATTTTAGCTGTCAATGGCGCTGTTCAGGCCTTTGAAATTCCTTACATTATGACTCCTAACAACTCTTATACTCAGACTTTTATTATGAAAACCATGCATATTGCTTTTGTCGATGGCGATATCGGTTTAGCAAGTACCTTGGGTATTGTGATGCTCATCATTGTCTGTTTCATTGCTGTCATCCAAAAGACTTTTGAAAAGAAAACGGAGGGTAATTAATTATGGGAAATGCCATGCTAGCAAAAATTAAAACCTCTTGGGCCAACAACCACCATAAGACAGAAACTGTTGTTCACTATAAAAAGACCCCAATTCAGATCTTCTTAACTGTCTTAATGTATCTTTCACTGATTGTTGCCGCCTTAGTCGTCATTCTTCCTATCTATATTATCTTTGTTGCCTCTTTAAAGACTAATTATGAAATTTTTAGCACTAATGCCCTCTTATTCAGTGATGGCAGATGGGCTAACTATGCTGATGCCTGGTACTTTGAGTCTAGTAAGACTTCTAACCCTTCAACTTTAGGTGATGCCTTTGGATGGACTATTCTTATTTCTGTAGTCTCTATTGTCTTCACAGTCTTATCTGGATCATTTGTTGCCTATGTCTTATCGAGATTTGATTTCCATGGCAAGAAAACTTTAAAGGCCCTATTCTTAATTGCATCTATTGTTCCTTCTGTCACTATGCAGATTTCTATTTATGCCTTGATTTCTAAGATGGGAATTATGGATACACCCTGGGCACTGATCTTGCTATATTCTGGTACTGATATCATCTCGGTTTATATCTTCTTGCAGTTCTTAGATAACTTACCTAAGGATTTGGATGAAGCAGCACTTGTCGATGGCTGCAACTACTTCTCAGTCTTCTTTAGAATCATCTTCCCTTTAATGAAACCGGCTATTGCAACCGTTTGCATTATTAAAGGTATTAGCTTCTATAACGACTTCTACATGCCGTCCCTTTATATGACCTCTCATTTTACTGTCTCTACTTATTTGAATTCAATGAATTCCTCTTATGGCGCTGATTGGGGCTCAATCTGTGCTGCTGTTGTGATTGCTATTCTTCCTACTATTGTGGTCTTCTGTTTCTTGCAGAAGCAGATTTACTCTGGACTTACTTCCGGAGCCGTCAAGAGTTAAATAAGTTCATCAAATAAAGGATTTCCAAAATGAATAAAGTATTAATTAACGGCTATTCTTTACCTAACATTCCCTTTGAAGAAAGAAAAGAGAAAGGTGGGTCTCCCTTATGGAGATATTCTAAAAACCCGATTACTAAACGTAATCCGGTAAGTGGTGTAGCTAGGATCTTCAATTCCGCTGTTGTTCCCTATAAAGGTAAATTCATTGGTGTCTTCAGAGGCGAAAGAATTAATGGTGTCCCTAAGCTTTATTTAGGACATTCCGATAACGGCATTGACTGGAAGTTTGATGAGAATCCTATCATCTTTGTCGATGAAGAAGGCAAAGTAACTGATTCTTATTATTACTACGATCCTCGTCTTGTAAAGGCTGAAGATACTTATTACATTATCTGCTGCCTTGATTTCTGCGGAGCCAGCATTGGCTTAATGAAGACTAAGGACTTTAAGACTTTCATCAGAATGGAGAATCCTTTCATTCCTTTCAATAGAAA
>JBAXZY010000113.1:0-3959 GCA_041670045.1 Bacilli bacterium
CACCAGAACAGACTAAGAGAACAGAGCTTACTGAAATTGTGCCGATAAGAACCTTTTGATACCAGGGAGTGACTCTGACTAAAGTAGCAGTCTTAGATATTCCGTTCATTTCGTTGCTGTTAGCGATAACATATAGGTTTCTATGACAGGCATCTCTCAATTTCTTCAACATAGATTTGTCAGAAGGTATTTTCGCTAAAACAATTTCAGCCTTAGATACATTGGTTATTGCAAAGTCGGTAGTTCCGGAATTCAATCCAGTCAAAGGTTCCATAAAGGAGAATAAAGCGAAATCAGTATCTACGATTCCATTATAGCCCCACTCATCAACAAGGACATTCGTCATCAAGTTGGAATTGGCACCTGTCCATCTGGTTCCGATTCTGTTGAATCCGCCCATAATGGCTTTTCCATAAGTCTTAATCGGTTCTTCAAAGGCTTTAAGATATAATTCTCGAACAGCCTGTTCATTGGCGAAAGTAGCGACACCTGTTCTATTGGTTTCCTGGTCATTCATGGCAAAGTGTTTGATATAAGGAATAGAACCCTTGGAATTCATTCCGTCTAGAACCTTGGAAGCCATATAAGAACTGAGAATAGGATCTTCAGAATAATACTCGAAGTTACGACCAGAATATGGAGTTCTGTGAATATTGGCAGCCGGGGCATAATGATGAGTCACTCCACACCAAAGTCCATCTTCTCCAAAACATTTTCCTACTTCTTTAAGCAAAGGCTTATTGAAAGTAGCAGCCATTACAGTGACAGAAGGATAAGCCATCGTCGGAGTTGTAGTTGCCTTTTCATCAGCTGTTCTTAATCCGGTAGGATTGTTGTAATAGAAGGAATTTGTGATTCCGGTCGGACCATCTTTAAGATAATTGAAAGGCTTTCCGACAACAGTTACTTCTTCCTTACAGGCTTTCAATGACAAAGCAGCCATATCTTCAGGAGTCATCTGATTTAAGAGAGTTTGCCAGTTGGTGTCATCGAAAGAAGCACCGATCATCATGGCTATGTTTAACTTGGTATCCGTGTTTCCAGTAACGATTTCTTCCTCTGTAGTCTGACTTGGAGTCGTATATTCTTCTTTGAACGCATCAATGAGGGACTGTGAGGCCACATAATCAACAGATTTAGTCGGCCAAGTTCCGTTCCAGTCATTTCTTGAAAGATAAGTGATTTTTTCTCCTCCATAATAATTGATATCAGTATCGTCAAACTGATTAGTTACTTTTCTGGAGGTGTTCTTGGAATAGGTGTAGGAATTGACATCTTTTTCATTCAAAGTCCACTTATAAGTCTTGTCGGCATCTCCGTTAACATCCATGCCATCGGCAGTGGTTTTGCCTTTTTTGGCTAAGATATTGTTTAAAGCGTCATGTGATCCGTTTCCAAGTGAAAGATAATAGTCACCCTGATCAAGGAAGTATTTCTTTAAGTTAGTATAATCGTATGAAGTCAGATGATACCTATCGATGTTGACGGTTATTTCTTCTTCCTGGTTAGGATTAAGCTGACTGGTCTTTTCAAATCCAATCAGATTGACAGAAGCTTTTTCAACTTTGTTATCAATATCATATTGAGTATATGGTGTCTGAGAATAGACTTGGACGATGTCTTTGCCGGCAACACTGCCAGTATTTTTCACCTTTGCCTTGACAGTAATCTGATCATCCTTGAAACTGACACCGGTAAGAGTCTGACTGAAAGTAGTGTATGAAAGACCATAGCCAAAAGGGAAATCGACTTCTTCAGAGTATTCCCATTTGGAGCCAGAGGCATAGACACCTTTAGCTGAAACGGCATTTCCCTGATTTAAAACGCAGTCCTCATATCGAGTTTCATAATATTTATATCCGATATAAATACCTTCTTTTTCCATCAGGTACTTTGTATCATAGCCTTTGTTGAAACTGGCGGCAGTTGCTTCGATGTCCGCACCATTTTTGAAAGTGAAATCACCGCTGTTTTGAATAGCGGGGGCAGAGAAGGAATCAGCGGCATAAGTATCGACTAATTTGCCAGAGGGATTAATCTTTCCCACTAAAATATCACTTACTGCACTAAGCCCGTTTTGTCCGACATCTCCAATCTGCAAAGCTGCATTGACATGGTATTCATCAAGCCAGTCTAATTCTACAGGGTTGGCAGAATTGACTAAGACGATAATTTTCGAGAAATTTGCAGCGACTTCATCCATCATGAGCTTCTCAGTGGGTTGGAGCTTCAAATACTTGGTTCCGTCCTCAAAGGCATCTTGCTGTAAATCATTTCCTTCTCCGCCTACTCTTGAAATTACTACGATGGCAGCATCTCCATAGGAAGAATAAGAGCTCTTAACTGAAGAAGTGAAAGTGGAGGGATCTATTTCTCTGATGTAGTTTTTAACAGATGTCAGGAAGCTTCCCTCAACACGTTTATTGTCCTTATACTGATAATAGAAATCCCATAGAGTAGGATTGACAGCGAGGTTATCTCCAGCCTGTAAAGCATCCTTAAGATTGCTGGCTGTGCTAGTATCCGTTCCGCCAGATCCGGTTCCTCCATAGACAATATCGACAGAAGAACGAGAAAAGCAGCTCACTTTAGAGCTTTTCTTCAGAGGAAGAATGCCATCATTTTTCATTAGAACAACGCCTTCTGCTTCTACTTGCTTAGATATCTCAGTGACATGCTTATAGTATTCATCTAATGTCTTATAGTCGCTTTTGTAGTAAACATTGTCTTGAGTATCACCTTCCGTATCTACAATCTTTGTTGATGAAGCATGTAAGGCCTGATTCAAGAAAGGCTCCCATTCGCGACTGACATTCAGACCGACACTTCCAATAGTAACAATTGAAGCACTGAAGACAGTTAATCCCAGCCATAATCCGTACTTTCCAAACTTTCTGATTTTCATTTTCATCCTCCCTTTTGTTAGGAATATTGAAATGATAGCACTTACATTTTGCCATATTATATATTAGGCAAGATAGGTATAAAAGTAGGCAAAGGATGCAATATATGTGTTTCTCAATGCCAATAAAATCCAAAAAGTTGAGTGCTGAGTCTTGTTATAAAATATGAATAATGATAAACAGCAAAAGGAATTGAAGCTAAATTCTTTTATCCTACTTCACGATTTCTTTTCATTTAGTAATATGGTCAAAAATAAAGGGTTATTGAGTTTTCAATTTTCATGTAATTAAGCTTTTATATAAAAATATTATGTTTCTCAATTTTCAAAAATCCGCTTAACAACTAGCAAACTAATCAAAACAGCAACGCTTTCATGTGTTAAAATAATTCGTATGCAAATTGAGCTAAAAAACGTTACAAAATACTACTACGACAACGGTAAATCAACCAAGGGCCTAGAAGGGATAAACCTCAGTTTCAAAACTGATGGCTCCTTTGTCGCTGTTACCGGAGAATCAGGGGCTGGAAAAACTACTTTGATCAAGATCATCACCGGCATCGAAGACTTTGATGAAGGAGAAATCTATTTTGATAAGGAACCGATAAGCGGTGCCGATGACAAAAGAAGAAACAAGCTTTATTCAGACAACGTCTCTTTCGTCTTCCAGGATTACAGTCTGATTGAATCTCTGACAGCGGAAGAGAATATTGTTCTGGCCTTGCTGAAAAAAGGCTATAAGGTAAAGAAAGCCAAACAGAAGGCGAATGAAGTCCTCAAACAGGTTGGCTTATCCAAGCAGATAAAAATGAAGGCTTCCAAGCTCTCAGGCGGTGAAAAGCAGAGAGTGGCTATCGCCAGATCTCTGTCTCTCGATTCCAAGATTGTAGTCTTCGATGAACCGACAGGTAACTTGGATGATCAGACTTCCAAGGGCATCATCGACCTGATTCAGTCTATCCGTCCCGGAAGATTAATAATCTATATCACTCACGATATCGACATTGTCAAACCTTATATCACAAGACACATCACTTTGGCTGACGGTCACGTCATC
>JBAXZY010000114.1:0-3943 GCA_041670045.1 Bacilli bacterium
AGGCGATTTTCTATCGATATTCTCCTACTATTTGGCTTCTCCTTTTAATTTATTGCTTTTAGTCTTCTCCTATGAGGAGATACCGACTTTTCTGTTGACTGTCTCAATCCTGAAGATGTGTTTTTCGGGTCTGAATATGTATCTTTTATTGCGTTTTGTCAGCAAGAAGTGTTCCTTAGGCTATTTGATACCGGCTATTTCCTATGCTCTTTGTTCCTATGCTTTTGTTTATCAGTCCAATGTCATGTGGCTGGATGGGGTGATGATCCTGCCATTAGTGGCTTTAGGATTAGAGTACATTTTTGAGAAAAAGCACTATTGGATCTATGTGTTGTCACTAGCTTATGCTCTATTCTCTTCCTGGTATATCGGAGCCATGATTTGTATGTTCTCCGTTCTTTTCTTTATCTACAAGCTTATTGCTACTTCTCAAAAGAAACAGCCTAAGGAAAAACTTTCCTTCTTCTTAGTCTTTGCTATTGCCTCATTATTGGCAGGCTTCCTTTCTTCATCGATGTGGCTGACCGCTTTCCTGCATTTAAGTGGAACTAAGGCTTCTTCTTTCTCATCCTTGGCAAATATGACTTTCTTATCATTTTCTAAAGTTGTTACTTCCTTTTTTAGCAATAGTTACTCATCTTCAGACCTCATTAAACAGAATTCTGGATATGGGGTGTTTTTTACATCCATCAATATCTTAGTGTTCTTAGTTCTCTTCTTCTTCAACAAAGGTTTTTCCTTAAAAGAAAGAATTGCAGCTGTGGTTCTGGTGTTCTTCTACTGCATCTCTTATTCCAATTCTTCCTTGAATACCATCATGCATGGATTCAAGGATCCGACTTGGTTTCCGACCCGTTATTCCTTCATCCTTAGTTTCCTCATCTGCTTTTTCGGAGGCAAAGAAATTTCCAAATTCAAAGATACTCCTTTGTGGTCAATGGGTGTTCCTCTTTTGTTATCCATTGTCTTCATTGTCGTTGCTGTTTATCTGCCTTTAGGAGTGGTTGACGGTGAAAAGGTCTACTATGAGGTCAATCCGACTTCGGTAGTTCTTTTCTATACCACATATGTCTTGGCTTTGCTGTCTTTATTATCCTTGCTCTATACACCAAAATATTCGCTTCCAGTTCTCTTAGCTACCACCTTGGCGATTATTCCTCTGACTTCTTTATCTAGTTATCAAGCCAGTGACAGCATCATCAAGACTAATTTGGGTGAAAACGAATATCAAAAATACCCTGACTATCAGAAAGACTGCGCCTATGAATCAGACTTTGACAATATCAAGAATTATGATTCCTCTTTCTATCGGATGGAAAATACTTTCTTGCGTCCAGGATCCTATAATTCGATTGACAATGATCCGATGTTCTATGACTATAACGGGTTATCACATTATTCCTCCTCCGAGAATAAAGATGTTGAGAACTATATGACTAAGATTGGTTTCCATTACAACGGCTATTTTGAAAAATACGGTTATGGATCAACGGTCAGTATGAACTCTTTCTTGGATATTCAGTATCTGATTGACGATACTTCTTCCTCCAACACGAAGAAACCATTATTTGTGAATAATTACCCTTATTCGGAGATTACCTCGCTTACTTCCACTAACGACAATATCCGTTATCTGAAGAATGAGCTGACTCTTCCTATTGGCTTTAAAGTCAATCCTTGTTCTTCTACTTTCATTAATCAAGGCGTTAAAGAAGAAGGTAAGGAAACAGTCAGATGGTTCGATCATTTTGAGTATCAGAATGAGATGTATAAGGCAATGACTGATCAAGTCGTTGATTTATCTAATGAGAAGAAAAACATCTTTACTAAAATCCCCGTCAGTGACGACAACGTCACCTGCTCGGATGGCTTGACCTATACGGAGAACGAATACGGAGACCGCATCTATAATTCCAATGGTGCCACTAATACAAGCGTCACTATGACTTTCACAGTACCGGATGATGCTATCGGCAAGAACCTTTATTTCTGTCTGAAGGATCTCAATGATGAGTCAAGCGTCTACGTGGTTCTAGACAGCAAACATATGGAGTCCAATTACTGGAGCAAAGGCATTCAGGGATTCAATGACACCACTAGTCATAAGCATATTCTGAAATTCAGTTTCCCTAAAGCCGTTAAAAGCATCGTAAAAGAGGAAATCTATTATGAAGACACAAATATCTTAAATGAGTATGTGGATGCTATTAATGAAGGTGGAATCAAAGATATTACGGAACATAATGGTCTAGCTAGTTATTCTTTGAAAGGCACTTTTGATTATCACAAGACTTATGATGATGACCTTTTCTTATTTACGCTTCCTTATGAAAAAGGCATCAGCATCTATATTGATGGCAAGAAAAAAGAACTCTTAGAAAGGTATGACATCTTCTCGGCCTGTCAGTTGACAGGACTTGAGGAAGGCACTCACACCATTGAGATTGTTTATTCGGATACCGGGTTTAAGATCGGCATAGTCTTAACGATCATGTCCGTCTTTGGAATTGTCGGCTATTATGTCTATCCCGTTATTAAAAGAAAGATAGCTAAGAAGAGACCGGTTAAGTGATTATTTGTTTTCCGGTCTTTTAATGGTATCGATGATGAAGGTCGGCCTATTTCTCGTATTGATCAGAATATTATGCTCGTAGAGTCCGTTCAATCCGACAAAGAAGATTACTAAGCTTGCCCCTAAGAAGATAGCTGAGATGATCAAGAAGGTAACGATAGCCTGAATGGCTATACCATCATTAGTCAGCACGATATTGTTCAATCCAAGTATATAGAAGACTAATAGGACGATGAAGGCCAGCAAAAAGAAAGCTGAGAAAATGGCTCCGACTTTGACACCAGTATATAAAGGACGGTCAGTTCCGGAGGAGATGACATTGAAGGCATGAATGAAAAGCTTGCTGACCGAGTATTTGCTCTTACCGGCTACTCTTTTAGGTCGGATGTAGTTGACATAACTAGTCTTGAATCCGATGAAGGCATATTCATTGATATAAAGCTTGTCTTTTTCGGTGAGACTGTTTAATTCATCAACCGCTCTTCTTGACAGACCGCGGTAGCAGTTGACATTAGAAGGCAGGAACCTCTTCTTCTGAATACCATTCACAAAGCTATAGAAAATTCCGGCGGTTGATCTTTTGAAGAAGCTATCGTCCTTGCGACTGGATCTATGAGGTGAGACGACTTCATAGCCTAAGGAGAACTGACTGGCAATCACTGGAAGCAATTCTATTGGATCCTGGCCATCGCTATCCATGGTGATGACATAGTCTCCTTTTGCAATGCTGAGACCGGCTGCCAAAGCCGGATTCTGACCAAAGTTCTTGGATAAGGAAACGATGGTGACATCGTTTCTCTTTAAGTAGAGATCATTCATGACTTTTAAGGTGGAATCAGTGGATCCATCATTGACTAAGATAAAATCAAAGGTATAGTCCTTGACTTCTTTTAAGATATTGTCGATGTTCTTGAAGTACAAAGGCAAAGCTTCTTCTTCATTGTAGCAAGGTAAGATGATGTCAATTTTTTTCATTTTGGTTAATACCCTTCAAATATTGATTCTTTTCGTTCTTGATTTCGGCATCTAATTCCTGGACTTCTTCTTCTTTGGTCTTAGTAGAATGATCTAACTTCATTAAATCATAGAAAATGACGATTAAGACAAAGAGATTGATGAAGGCTGAGATATGGACGGAATCTTCTCCTAAAGCCTGAATAAAGTAGTTTCCGGAAAGGTAATGATAGTAGGCAATACCAGAGGAGACCTGCATCAGAGGGATTAAATAATAGTGCTTCTTTTTAATGAGACAGTAGGCGACTATCAAGGTATCTAAGACATAGAAGTATCTTTCATGCATATGGGGAAGGAAGAAAGGAACGATGGCAGTTAAGAAGACTCCGACATAGAAGATATTCTCTTTCTTCGATA
>JBAXZY010000115.1:0-3931 GCA_041670045.1 Bacilli bacterium
CCACTATCAATCTCATAAAGAAGATTTCCATTAGGACTGACCTTGGTTATTCTCTTCTTAATGAAATCCGTTAATTTAAAAAGATCTTTCTTTAGAAAAAGAGGAGCCTCTTTTAGCCATGGAGCATAAATAGGATCTTCTAATTGATTACGGCTGCTTTCCTGGAAATTGTGACAGAAGGCACAAGGAATGAGATGCATATGAGGATCACTAGCCGCCTCAGCATAATTCATGATATGTACTTTATAAGAATAAGCCTGATAACAAGGATGAGCTACTTCCCGTTCCTTACCAGCCACAAAAGCTCTGACAGTATGACATTCATCGTCATTTACTTTAGTAGCAGTTGACCACTGTTTAAGCTCAATAATAATGACATTATCATCACCTAGTTCATCCGAACCAGCAATAATGAAGTCGACTCTTTTAGAAGTAAGAGGAATCTCATATTCAATACTGACACTGATATCATCGGAAATATCACGATCTTCCAAAGCATCCTTCATGAAACGCATGGAATTAGTCCATGCCATGTATTCACGAGTATTCTCATCATGAATTCCTTTATCAAACAAATCCTGTTTAATCTTATCAGCAATCACTCCGTTAAGAACATCTTCCGAGAAAGCTTTCTTTGTTCCTGAATAGACAATCATTGTGCATTCCTTCTTCTATGTTTACTGAAAGAGAAAAACGAAGTCTCTTCTTTATAACACTTTTATAACACTTAAAATATATTTTCCTCTCATTTTCTTACCCTTTTAATACCGCTTTTGTTTCACTTTTGTACCAAATAATTACTGGGTTAGGCTTAAAAAATCTTTCTTAATTTGCTTTTTTTTCTAGATTTAGAACTGAATTGTTCTTGTTTTAGTACCATTAAAAAATGCTTTACTGATTTTCAGTAAGGCATTGAAACAAAAGTAAAACAAAATCCTAATGCTTTAATACGTTTTTGAATTTTTCTTTTAAATAATCCCTTAACCCAGAATCACAGGCATAAACATAAGTGCCTTTGATTCCTCTTGTTAATAAAACTAAATAGGAGTTGATTATATCTTCTATTGTTTTATTAACGTCAGTAGAAACCTTACCATGCTTATCAAAGTAATTTGAAGGAACGGCTTCTATCTTTCCAGTTTCTTTATTAAACTTGATATCCTTAGAGAAAATAACACCAGCATAGTTAAGATCGAATCCTTGTGAAGTAAAGACTGATCCTACTAGATTCACAGATTTAGGATCAGTGGCAAAGTTCTGATTAATCCCATTCCAGTAGTACTTAACTCCGTCAATCATAAAATCATAGCTTTGATTAGACTTGGTTCCTTTTTGGTCTCGCATAGTTTTAGTATATGGAAAACCGTAACCTGATAAGACTCGGCATAGTCCGTCACATTCTTTGTCCTTCATCTTGATGTCTTCCATCATCTTTGAACAATCATAATATATCTTAAATTCATACCCCGACTTTCTAAAATCAGGTGCATAAGCAGTGGTCTTGTTTTGAAGTAGCTGTTTCCAGTAAGAAATATATTCATCACCGGCAATTAATCTAATTTGATTATTCAATGAATAGGATTTGTATAGTGGCATTGCTGCTAAAGCCGCAAAATCTTTATTTGATACATCAGCACCAGAAGTTGATTGCTTCTTATCATAGAAAAGAATAGTAACAAGTTTGGATTGCTTCTTAATCCAATCCAATTGAGTCGTATTATGATAATCCGTAAATCCCAGTCTATCATCAGTTTCTTTAAAAGCCAGATGACTTGTAGATTTTCCATAAGTAGCAAGATGATGAGCTTCATCAACAATGACAATATCGTATCCACCTTTTTTCTTAGATAACTCAACGGGACTGACAACATCGATTTTCTTTAATGAGACAACATTCTTAAATACCGACATCACCGTATTCCTGAATTCCGTCATTGGTGCCACAAAGGCAATGGAAAGATGAGCGTTAGAAAGTATGGAATTGATTTTTACATAGTCAATAGCAGTTTTTAAATCATCAAACGAATCCGAATCAGAATAATCAATTTTAGTCGATGAGATATCAGCAATATATTTAACCAAAGAGATAGCAAGGACAGATTTACCAGTCCCGGCACCGCCATCAATAACAATGGTAGTAGGCTTAGCATTAGAAACAGCAAAAGAAATATCTTTTAATAGGCTCATTTCAAGATTATATTGTTCATCAGTAAGTTGCTTAAAAGGTGAATACTTGAAAATATCGCTGTTTTCAACTTGCATAAGAGTATGATTAGCGAGACTCATTTTTCTAAGTTTTGGCCAAATATCTCTAAATAAATCTTTATAAAGGCCGCGTTGATAATAGTTATGGAACTTGGACTGTCCATTATTCAAATTTTGAAGGGAAAACAATCCATCAGCATGCATGTGTTCAATCAGCATGTTTTCAATATCGAGAATAGCTGACTTATTAAAACGGTCATTAAATAAAACATATTCATTAGCCATACCTACTCGATCAGGATTAGCTAAATGCTGAAGCATACGTTCTCGGGCACTAGAGGTCTCACCAACATAAGCCTCTTTAGTGCCTTGCAAAATATAAACGACAGGCCAATCAATCCCTAGTTTGTTTTTTGATAAAGAATCAGCACCATTTGAAGTGAATGGGTATTTTTTAATTGTGGTTTTAGGTAATGTATTAACAGCCATATGGATTCTCTTTGTTAACTTTCTTAATTTATTATAGGTAATAATCGTACTTTTGCATTACTTTTTATCAAGGTTTGCAATATTTCATTCTCAATTTAATACCAATTCATTGCCTCTTTTGTCTTAATTCTGTTTCAAATATTAAGCTTATTTATCATATTTTCTTTTTACTTTCATTCCCTTTTGGTAATCATCCAATAGCGGAATTTTCTTTAAAATGTTTCATAATCTTCCCGTTTTTGTTCCATATTATTAAACTTCCATTCTTTTTTCTTACTATTTTCGTATTAATTTTGTTTGGTTTATTTACTAAAAAGATAATGATTTATAGCTAGATTTCCTCATAAAAAGCATCAAAAAAGGCTCTTGATGTTTTGTCAAAAGCCTTTGTGTTTTAAATTAATAGAAAAAGTTGTTTATAGTGGTTTTCCACATTTACGGCAATAAGAAGAATCAATATAGTTTACTTCACCACAAGATGAGCATGTCTTAGTTAAGGAGGCTCCACAATGATCACAGAATTTGGCACCTGGTTCATTCTTAGTTCCACAGCTAGGGCAGACGATGCCAGAAGATGAAGTATTGTCAGTCTTTATTGTATCCACACAGCTTTTAACTGTCTTAACGGTTTCGTCTCTAGTTCCGTCTAACATATAGTTGTTGACGTCTTTAGCAACAGGAGCCTGTTACGAAGCAACATATCCTGTAACAGCCTTCATAAAGCCTAATCCTAAACAGACTATTCCGATAAAGAGGAGTGGTGCTCCAATATAGAATAAGAAGAACTTAGTAGGCATCCCAGAATCCAGTCCGATATGACTGAAGAAATCAATAAAGGCAATAATCATACAGGCTAAGCCACTTATAGTAAAAATAAAGCCGATGATTCTAAGGATTAGTTTAGCCGTCTTGTTTTCTCTTAAGTTTGTCTTCTTTTCTTCCATGTTTGTATCCACCATGATAATTTTATTTAATTATACCTTTATTATTGGATGTTTAGACTAATATTTCCAATTTATAAATAAAGACCATCTAATGTCTTTTTAGGTCATTTCGTAATTCAGTGGTGAAACTATCCGTAAATTAGCTTATAATCCTAATTGTGACATTCAAGGGCATTCAAGATAAACATGGATACTGAAGCTAATCAGCAGACTGATAATAAAAAAGAACCTTCCAAGGCAAAAGAAGTTTTAGTTTCTTTAAAAAACAAAACCACTCATTTTTATAAATTAAC
>JBAXZY010000116.1:0-3904 GCA_041670045.1 Bacilli bacterium
CCTTTTGTTAGACTGAAATCAACATAACAAATATGTTACACAAGGCCTAAAACATTCTGTTTTCGTGGCCAGTTAGCAGATAAAGCCTTGTGGCTTCTATCAAAAGGAGAGATAGAGAAATGAAGAGAATGAGAAAGCTTCTGTTGACAAGTGTTGTAGCTCTAACCTGCTGTACTAGTATCTTATCTATTTCCAAAGTCTTAAATGCCTCTACTGACAATGATTTTAATAAAGCCATTCTTAATGAAGGTCAGACCAACGATAACTATGATGTAACCAATGTTACCTTAACTTCTAAACCTAAAGTCACTTACGAAGAAGGTGATATTTTTGATGCTTCTGCCTTAGCCTTCAGTCTTGTTTATACGGAAAGCGGTGTAAAGAAAAGCGAAGAAGGTACGTATTCGGATGTCAATTGGACACATAAAGATGAGATATTGACCCCTGCTGTTAACGAAATCACCTTTAGCTTAAAGAGCAACACCAACATCACCTTTACTTTATCTATCACCGTTAATGCTAAAGCCGGTTTAATTATTGATACGGCCACTTATTTAGCTGATCGATATACAGAGCTAGATGCCATCGACTTCACTAGAATGTCGATTTATTCCCGTGATGCGGAAAGCACAGTGACTCAGTTAACCACATCCGATTTTACTTTTTATGATGGCACTACTGCAATTGATGCTTCTTCTCTTGCTGCTTATAAAGCAACTGTTGGAGAGCATACTTTCAAAGCCGTGAAAGGAACAGACGAAGTTAGTTTCAAATTGACAATTGAAGACTCTACAAAAGTGGTCTGGCCTTATCACTACCAGGCAGAAGCTGCTACTAATGTTAAAAACATCAATATGACCAATGCTTCTTGGGCCAATATTCCAGCTGATGGCAGTTCACCAAGTACTTGGTATTGTTACGCCAATCATTGCGGAGCGGAAGGGAGCACAGCTCAAATCACCGATTCGACCAGTTATCAGTTTACTTGCCCTACAGCCGGAAAATATGATTTAGTTGCCAGAGTCTGGGAAAAGTTTGCTCGAAAAACTTCTAATTATGCGATAAGCATCAATTCCAGCACTGATTACCAGACTGTCTCATCTCCAGATACTTTGCTTCCTAATTCTAATCAGACCGATCATAATTCAGAGCAGATTGGAAACTTTTCTTTCTTCTATGTCCGATTTGGTACCTATACAATGAATGCCGGAACTAACACCATCTATATGAAGGATTTACTCAATGATGATGAAACAGGCTCTGTCTGTTTTGATTATTTCATGCTTCAACCGGGAAATACCATTACCAATTCCTTTGATCCAGTGGTGGTCAGTTACCGAGACTTAGATTATCCTTGGAATGAGGATGACTGCCATAACTTAACCAACACTCCTATCATTCATCAGGAAATAGCAAAAGACAGCATGGTCTACATTAAGCAAAACACCAATCTTTCAGATGCCATTCATTGGTATGAGGATGCCATAAAACCGACTGATCATTTATTTACTTTGCTATCCATGAGAATCGGCGGCTTTAATGTTGAATATGATTTCAATGGCAAGAAATATTATCCTTGGGGCAGACAAATAGGTACTTCCTTCATTTCGGAGATTCCCATTCAAGAAGAAAATATTTCAGGATTAGATACTACAAAACTTGGTTATCAAACAGCCACTGCCAAAGTGAATTCCTGGGCAGATGGGAAAGTCTATTCTGCAAACTTCACTGTTTGTGTAATCAAATAGAAAGGTTAATAATTAAAATGAATATTAATAATAAGCATCTTTGTGGATTATTAGTGATTGCCTCATTTGTAACCTTAATGACAGGATGCGAAAGCAACTCTTCGGCAATAAGCTCGGTTTCTTCTGCTCCAATAAGTGAAGGGACTACAACTTCTTCAGCAACAGTCTCTGACGCTGAGGCTCTAGTAGAGTCGGTTAACTTTACCGTCAAGCCTGTCGTTTCTTATGCGCCAGGTGATGTCTTTGACATCACAGGAATGACCGTCAAGGTCAATCTTTCTAATGGTCATTCAAAACAATATTTTGATTCTGATTTTTCTTCTTGGACACACAAGGATGAAGCTTTGACTGAGGATGTCAACAAGATCACCTTTGCTATTCCTGATCGGGTATATTCTTACTTTGATTTACCAATCACCGTCTCTTATGCGGATGATATCAATGCTGTCCTTATCGAAAGAGTTAAATTTGACCAACGTTATTACAGTAGAAGTGAACATCCTGATTTCAGAACCTACGAAGTCATTGATTTCACTTATCTGACTGTGAAAATTCAGATGGTCGGAGAAACTGATTATATTGAAGTAACTAACTGGAATCTCTTTGATGGCGAAACTGAATTCACCAACAATCAGTTCGTTTGGTTTGAAACAGCTGGTGTCCATAACCTAGTTGTTAAATACCATAATAAGGCCTCTGATGTCTTAGCATTGACCGTTGTCGAAAACACTTCTCGTTAATTCAAGGCATATCTCAATGAAAGCGCGAACGACTTTAAAAATCATTCTTTTACCGATTTTTGCAGCTATTTCCGGTGCTGCAATTTACGGCAACTATGAATGTTATTTCTACCAAACTACAATTACTAATTACCTATCTCCAGCAATTGTAACCTATGACAATGTCAATGGTGAACACAATCAGGAAAGCTCAGATAACGTCATTCAGCAGATTGCTGCTGAAGGTGTTACTCTTCTTAAGAATGACAACAATACTTTGCCTTTAAATGTTACCAGCGATTCAACTTATCCAATCAATCTCTTCGGTGTTGGTGGCACTGATAGCCAAGAGAACGGTTTCAATCTCTTCGGTGGAGGCTCTGGAACTGTTAATCTTTCATCTTCGAAAACAGTCTATCTTAAAGATGGTATTGAACAAGCTGGTTTTTCTGTTAACACCTCTTTGTATAAATACTTTAAGGAACATATGAATCCAGATGCCGGCTGGTGGAAGAAAGATCAACCGATCCTTAGTCAGGCTCAGGCTTTTTCCGATACGGCTGTCATTGCCGTCTCTAGATTCAACGGTGAAAACTGTTTGGATTCGACTTTTGCTAATGATACCTCTAAATATAGTTTTGAATCTCCCTATCACACCGAATATTTCGATAGTGATGAAGATGGAAGAGACTATCTCCAATTATCTTTGAAGGAAGAAGCCATGATTGATTGGGTATCATCTAATTTCTCGAAAGTGATTGTTCTAGTAGATACCGGCAATGCCATGGAATTAGGTACCATCAAGGATAATGAAAAGATTGGAGCTGCCCTTTATACTTCTTACACCGGTCAAAGCGGTGCCAATCAGATTGGTAATATCTTAGCTGGTAAAGTCAATCCTAGCGGTCATCTGACTGATACTTTAATGAGAAGCACACGAAAAGGTCCTTTCTTTGCCAATGCTTTTGAAGCTGATTTGACTGATGGAGAACAGATCAACTATGCAGAAGACATCTATGTCGGCTATAAATGGTATGAGACGGCTGATCATGAAGGCTACTATAAAAAGCTAAATGAAACCTATGACGATAACGTTGTCTATCCTTTTGGATACGGGCTTTCCTATACAAACTTCAAATGGACTATTGAAGGAGCCTCTTTTGTAGATGGTGATGACTATACTACAATTGATTCTGAATCCAATACTCTTCTTAAAAAAGATAATAAAATCAGATTAGATATTAAAGTCGAAAATACAGGAAGTGTTGCTGGTAAAGATGTTGTTGAGCTCTACGATACAGCTCCATATACAGCTTCAGGCATTGAGAAACCATATGTCTCCTTAATCAATTATGCTAAGACTGATATGCTTTATCCTGCCTCCAGCGCTGACGCTGATCATCCTAATTCCCAGGTGGTTTCTTTAGACGTTGATCC
>JBAXZY010000117.1:0-3898 GCA_041670045.1 Bacilli bacterium
ATCGAAAGCTTGCTATCGGCATAGACCTCGAATATGTGTTTCACCACTTTGGCCTGTGCTTCGTCAACGACGAACTTTTGATTTACGATCTTGTAGCCGAAAGTGTATCCGCCTCCGTTGAACTCCCCCCCGATGGCGTTGTCGGTCATCCCACGCTTGATTTTCTGTGCCAGATCAACGGAATAGGCCTCGTTTATGCCATCCAAGACTGATTCCAGGATGATTCCATCCGACCCTTGCGAATTTCCGTGGCGGAAAGAAGCCTTACTCCGTTGCTTTCCAGTATTGTCTTGTACTTGAAGCTGTCGTAGCGGCTCCTTGCGAATCTGTCTCTCTTCCACACGATGACGGCATCGAAACGATGGTTGTAAGAGTCATCGATCATCTTTTGGAAGGACGGCCTTTTGTCGGTCCTTGCGGACATCGCCCTGTCGATGTATTCGTCGATGATGTCGATTCCGCTCTTCTTAGCAAACGCCGTGCACTCTCTAATCTGACCCTCAATGGACTCTTCCCTTTGGTTGTCCGAAGAATAGCGGGCATAGATGACGGCTGTAAGATTCTTTGTGTTTTCCATACGGCAAAAATCCTCCTTTGTGTTTTCGCTTGTGGAGGTTCTGCCGCTATGGGTACGGATATTCGTCCTTCCGACTCAATTAGTTAAAATCACACTTCAAAAAACTGAAAAACATTTACAATACTTTATTTATGCTCAAAGACTTTTTGTTTTTGCTAAGTGAATCTGCAAATCATCTCCGGAATCGTAGTTTGAGAACGTGGCACTGGGATTATATTGGCTGTAGATGACTAGATAATTCGTGCCAGAATTCAAATCTTTTGTTATGCGAGCATTTCTTCCATCGCCGCCATCATCATTCTTATCTTCGTTTCGAGTCGAAAAGCCAGAGCGTGGATCAATAATATACAAATAATTATCAAATTCACTGATTGCATCAATTTGAAATCTTCCACGCATTGGAGGTATTATTCTTAAAAGATGAGAATGATGTTCACCAACATAAGAATACCAAATAAAATTTTCATTAGTTATGCTATAAATGTTTTGATATGTATCCATTGATTCGGCATTGAAATCTTTATCATAGAATGAATTGGTTATCACTAGCCTTGTGGCTCCGAATTTTGTATCATTCAAATACTTCAAGACTAGTTTATATTTTTTATTTTTGCTAGCATTCAATAGAATATATGAATTGGTCCCACTTCCACTATCATCATCACGTTTTATTAAAGACCCGTTTTCATCATACAAATAAAGAACAGTGTCCACGAGCCCAAATGTCTGAAGCACTTTCCACCCGTCTCGTTTGAAAGTCACATTGAAAGTCCTTGTTTCTTTTTTACCTATTCCCATCGCCTTTTCAAACATACGAACATCACCGATTTGGACATCTTGCGTTGTATTTTTGACTTCCATATCATCATAACTAAATGCGATTGATGTGAAAAATGGTGTCAGAGTTCCTGCCTCTTGTGCATTATACATCCAATTTACGGCAACTCCAGAAATAGAAGGATAGTTCGAGCTTTTTGCATAGTCATATCTATCTTCTATATTTACAACTCTTCCGCTCGGAGATTTCAAGAATCTAAAGGCATGAATGGCATAATAAAGATCTTTGTCAACAACGGTGCCGGAATTAGGAAATTCATTGCTTCCTTCTAAAGATGTGCCTGTCTTTATGCTTTGAAACACAGAAGATTTGGTAATCAAGTCTTTATGAACAGGCGTATACATAGAATCAAGTTCACCATTGCTATAGGCATGAAGCAATAATTCTGAGGACAACACATAACCATTAGAGGTAAAGAATGCATTTACAAGGTTGACTTCACTTGAATATGATTTTGCCTTTGCTCTTGAGGAAAGAGATATATTGTTTTGGTCAGTGAGGTCATTGTTGGCATCTATTAAAGATTGAATCTTTGCTTTTTCTGAATCGTCTTTTTCTGAATCATAAAGCTTTTGGTAGTAATTCTTTTGAGTTTGTAATTCCTTGCTGATTTCTTCAGACGAAAACTTTATATCTGATACTGAGTCGAACTGCTCTGAAGTGTTAGACCTGACAGCATATTTTGGGTGGCTGACTATTGGTGTATTATTATTTAATCGTGTTGAAGAGATAACAAGCAGCATTGAAGAAGCGAATAACATAATGGCTAATTTAGTTCTTTTCTTTTTCATTTTCCTTTGTCCTTTCATAAGTTATTAAATCTGATGGAGTGCAGTCTAGGATTTGACATATTTTGTCTAGAGTTGCAAATCGAACGCCTTTAATTTTCCCATTCTTAAGCAAGGATGTATTTACCATTGACAATCCTAGACGTTGAGAAAGTTCCGTAACGGACATCTTCTTTTTTGCCATTGCTACAGATAAATCGAAGCGTATCATTCAAATGATTCCTTCTTTTTCCTCTCCTAGCAGTTTGTGTTTAACAAAAAAGCATAAAATGCAACTGATTGTTGGAACTATAGACGACAAAAACATAATTGTTGCGAACGATGATTGGCAAGCGATGCAGAGACAAATTGTAACAATAATCGACACTGCTAGCAGTATAAAATTTGACTTTTGATTTACTTGTATCAAACGATTGAGCTGTGCACTGTCTTTCCCTTTGAAAATTCCAAAAAACAAATGAACAATAAAAGAAAGAGAGGTAATGTAAATAAGCCAATAAACAATATCAACTATCCACAGCCATGTCATAGTAAATGAACTTATATCATCGTCTCTTGGTCCGACAAGAATGAGCGAAACAATTCCTGGGGAGAAATAAGATGCCAACCAGACAAGGAATAAAACTGATAGCACCAAATGAATGCAAGTAATTGTTTTGATTGCTTTCATCAATTGATTACCTCCTCAATTTGTTGTTTTCACTACTTAAAATTGTAAGGGATAAGCAATAAGAAGTCAAACAATATTTTAAAACTTGCATTAAATGTTTAATGTTTTACTTTAATTTAATGATTGTAAAAATGGAGAATGAACAATTTCTGGTTATAACTCGATTGATACGCTTTTCCTCATGTACGGTGATTTTTATCATCAAAAAGTGAAAACGAAACATTATTTGATGATTTACATCATGATTCGTTTTCGTCATGTGGGTTTCCCACTGCCCGATTTCGGCCGGGAGAGAAAGGTGTGGTGCAAGCTGTTCCACACCGCTTATCCCGTTCCCTTTTTGGGGCCCCAAAATGTCTTTTAGCATCTTGGTTGTGTCGTTGACTCATTTACTAGAATAGGATTATAGATAATAAATTCCTTTCTATAATCCCCTAGTTTTGTTTTTCTTTTTCCAAAAGAAATAATGCCACCTCTCCTATAAGATCTCTCTTCATCATAAACAAGACTATCTCTTTCTCTTTTCGGTGTATTAAGTCTATTGATGACCTTCAGCACTGCAGGTGCTAATATTCTAGCCAAGAGTTGATAGTCCTCTTTAGTGAACTCTTCTTTCATCCCTTCTAATTCCTTCATCGTTTTTTCTTCCGTCATTAAAACCTCCTGTTCTTTCTTGAAGTCCCTTCACTTAAAAGGCTGGAAAGCCGTCAAAACTTTACATTTCAAACCCAAAATCTTTTTTACCCCCTCACCTTAAAGGCTTGAAAAAGGCCAAAAGTTTCCATTTAGAATAAAAAACAATAAAAAGTAAGTAAAAAAGCTCAACACTCCCCTCACTTTTAATTGAACCAAATTCAAAAAATCAAACTTTAAATATCAATAAACTTAATGAAACTGTGATTCTTGGGAACAGCGTAAGTTCAATGAAGTCTTCTCACCGTTACAAAACAACACCTATTCACGAGCAGAACTGAACTATGAAAACGGCGTTGTAAGGAATGTGCATTATGGTGATGTTCTCATCA
>JBAXZY010000118.1:0-3845 GCA_041670045.1 Bacilli bacterium
AAATTAATGTCTAAAGATCGTTATCGTAGACTTTGACGTTGGCGTGAGCATCCTTACCAAGCTGGCAGTCATTGTTGCCAGAAGTGGATAAGAACATATCAAGGAAGGTCATGGCATCGTTGTAATCACCATTCCAACCATCACGGGAGACATCGAAATCGCCGGCTTTTCTAGTGGCAAGGAAGGTAGCCCATTCCTGAGTCTTCTGATTCATCGTAATTCCGTACTGAGCAAAGACACTCTGGATGTAGGAAGCAATGGCGACATGTCCGGAACTGTTGTTTAAGAGATAATCGAAGCTAGGGAAGTCAGTGAACTGACCCTTAGTTGCATCGTAGGTATAACCAGCACCTTTGATGAGTTCAATAGCTTTGTCAATATTGGTTTGTCTATCAGCAGTATCAACAGAGAAGTAACCTTTACCATCACGGTTCTTACCATTCTTTGTAGTGAAGTCAGTGGTTCCATCAGTCTCCAAGGTTCCCTGCGGAACAAAAGAGTTGGCCGGAATCTGATCGCCTTTAGTGATGGAATTGACAAGATAGTTACGATCAATGAGTAAGCTTAAACCGTTTCTGATATCAGCTCTCTTCTGCTCAGTATCAGCCTTAGTGAAGACTTTGGAATTGACATTGAAAGCAATGTAGTAAGTACCAAGCAAAGCCTTGTTGTAGTATTCATTAGTATCATCAGTCTTTAAATACTTTGCCTTGACCTGATCAATATTCTCAGTCGGGAAGGAATCAGCTAAATCAATGCCATCCTTAGTACTCTCATAGAGAGAATAAATAGTAGTATCATTGTCGTTCAAGACGAAGTCGAGTTCATCGAGCTGAACATTAGCGGCATCATAATAGTTGTCATTCTTGACATAAGTCATAGAACCCTTATGAGTCCAGGCACTGAGTTTAAAGGCACCGTTGCAGACATAGTTAGTAGGATCAGAAGCCCAACCACCTCTAATATCGCTGGTTTCAACAGCCGCTTGTTTAACAGGAGCATAAGTTGGGAAAGCTAAAAGCTGATCAAAATAAGTGACATTTGAAGTAGTTGTGCAATAGAAGTGAGTTCCATCCTCAGAAGCAGAAATATTGAGCTTCTTAGTACCAGTCTCATCAGCTTCAACTTCAGCGGCACCATCAATGACATCAAAGATGTAAGCGTAGTCACTAGCAGTAGCACCAGAGGCAGCACGGTTCCAGGCATAAACAAAGTCGTTAGCAGTTAAGTCGGTTCCATCCGACCACTTGCTAGCCTTCAAAGTGAAATCATATTTGACTTTGCCATCTGCTAAAGTAGTCTTGACCGGTTCACCATCAGAAAGAGCCGGCATTGGCTTGGTGACGCCATTGACGCTCTTAAACTGATAAAGACCGACAAAAGAGTTGGCAATGTAAGTAGCACCATCAACGGAGCTATTTAAAGCCGGATCAATAGTCTGAGGCTCAGAAGCGATGCAAGCGGAGATCTTCTTTCCGCCGCCAGTACGATAAGAATCATAGAAGAACTTATAGCCAAGAGGAGAATCAAAGAATCCTTTGATATCACTCTTCATCAGATACTGATCAGTATAAACATAAATAGGGCAGACAGCTCCCGAATCCATAATCATATCCTCAGCTTCATGAAGCTTATTGGAACGGGTAGTAGCATCTGCGTCGGCTTTAGCGGAAGCAATCAAAGTATCATAGGCTTCTGCCCAAGACTTCTTTGTTCCTTCCGGGGCAATTTCATAAGCAGTAGTACTGCTTGTTGCACCGCAACCAGCTAAGACCATAGCGGCACCAAATAATGCCGTAAGCGAAACAAGAGACTTTTTCATAATATATTACAATCCTTTCCATGACCCTTTAAAGGTGTCAATAGTTCTGCTCTTACATTCATCTCTTATCGACTCGGATCATTGGCCATAAAGATTTACTATTTTGCTTGGTTTGATTCTTCAATTTTTACCTCCACATCTTTTATCTTCTCAGCCACCGTTTCAGTGGTTGAGACATTAACGCCGCTTGTAGTGTCTAAAAGATGGCAAGCAGCAAAATGTCCAGGTCTTACTTCTTTCAGCTCAGGTCTATTCTGAGCACAGATATCTTTGGCAAACGGGCATCTAGTTCTGAAGGCACAGCCGGAAGGAGCATTAAGAGGAGAAGGAATATCGCCTTTCAAGGCAATACGTTTATTGTTTCTTGCCTTTTCAGGATCCGGTTCGGGAATTGCGGATAGAAGCGAGATTGTATAAGGGTGAAGTGGATTAGCGAAGATTTCTTTATCAGATGCCAGTTCAACTATTCTTCCTAAGTACATGACTGCGATTCGATCGGAGATGTGCTTGACGACTAAGAGGTTATGAGCGACGAAGAGGTAAGTAAGATTAAACTTCTTCTGTAATTCCTTGAAGGTATTAAGAACCTGAGCCTGAATGGAGACATCCAAGGCTGAGACCGGTTCATCGCAGACAACGAATTCCGGTTTCATAGCTAAGGCTCTGGCAATACCGATACGCTGACGCTGGCCGCCTGAGAATTCATGGGCGTAACGATTGGCTTGTTCTTCAGTCAGTCCCACTGTTTTCATCAGTTCGATGACTTTCTCATGACGTTCGGCTTTGTTCTTATAGGCATGGTGGATATCTAATGGTTCAGCAATTATGTCTTCAACGGTTTTTCTGGGATCAAGAGAGGAGTAAGGATCCTGGAAGACAATATTGGTTTTGGTTCTGAATTCCTTCATATCCTTCTTAGTCTTGATTTCCTTCCCATCCAACCAGATTCTTCCTGAGGTCGGCTTGTAAAGATGAAGGATTGTTCGTCCGGCAGTGGTCTTTCCACAACCGGATTCACCGACTAATCCTAAGGTCTCGCCGCGTTTGATGTCAAAGGAGATGTCATCGACGGCTTTCAAGTCCTTGGAATGGAGAAAACCGATATTGACAGGAAAGTACATCTTCAGATTCCGGACTCGTAAAATGACATCATCAGGGATGGGTTCGTCCTTTATTTCCTCTGTGTTCTGTTTATCTTTCTTTTTCATATCGTCTTTCTCCTTTCGATTAACGATTACTATTCACGTTTAATCAGTTTCTTCAGTTCTTTGATGGTGTGAGGAGTGGCAGGATTGGGGCAAGTGACATTAGTATCGGCTTTAGTATCAACTGTCTTCTCTTCCGGCTTTTGAGTGATATCAATGGCACCTTGCTGTTGAAGTATCCGGATCGTTTCCCAGCAGGAAGTGTAGTGTTCAGGTGTCATTTCAATCTGCTCAGGATAGCGGTCGATGCAGATTTTCATGCATTTGTCGCAACGTGGTGCAAAGGCACAGCCTTTAGGAAGACAGGTTAAGTTGACAGGGTTGCCTTTGATTGGCTTCAATTCATGGTCGTCAGCTAGAGTCGGAACAGAATTCAGAAGTCCTTTAGTGTATTCATGAGCGGGGCGATAGAAGATTTCATTGGCGGTTCCTCTCTCAACGATTCGGCCGGCATACATGACATCGACTTCATCACAGATAGTGGCAACAACGCCTAAGTCATGAGTGATGAGGATAATAGCCATACCTAGTTTTTGCTGAATCTCTTTCAGAAGCTCTAGAATCTGAGCCTGAATAGTGACATCCAAAGCGGTTGTCGGTTCATCAGCGATTAAGAGATCAGGTTTGCAGATAAGTGCCATACCGATAACAATTCTTTGAAGCATACCGCCGGAGAATTCGAATGGATATTGCTTCATTCTCTTCTCAGGTTCGTTGATACCAACTAACTTTAGCATTTCAATGGAGCGCTTATAGGCCACATCCTTGGAGACGAATTCATGGGTTTTGACGGCTTCTTCCAGTTGGTTTCCAATGGT
>JBAXZY010000119.1:0-3840 GCA_041670045.1 Bacilli bacterium
ACTAAAGCAAGCGCAGCAAGATTTAATCTAAACATTGTCTTTTTCATAAGATATTTCTCCTTCGAATGTTAACTATTTTACTAAAATAATAATGAAAGCAAAAAACCATTTAAGGTTGGTCTAAAACATTATCTATATAAAAAGTGTTAAAAACCACTCATTTTTTAATAAAAAAGCTCATTTTATATTAAAAACTGAGCTTTTTGATTTGCTTGTACATTGAAAACAAGTAAATGTAAACGCTACCAATTAAAATGTGTTGGTTTCCTTCTTTAAATGAAATCGGTTGTGTTATTACGCTAAGAGAGCATCAACAGCATTAGTGGTGGCTTTGCCAAGATCATGAAGATCAAAGAATGTAGCATTGTACTCATTATCTTTGACAGTAGTGTTGAGATGATAGCCATAAGTGCAGTTGATGACATCGACAGCACCCTCAGCATCATAAGTGCAGTTGATGCCAGCTAAAGACTTAGAGAAGATAGTAGTATCAATATCCTTCTTTTCGTAATACTTATACATATCCTTCATACAGACAGTAGCCGAAGTCTGATGGTAAGTAGTTGTTTTTCCTTGCCAGATAGAATTGGCCGAATCACCGAAGATATAGGAATTGTCTCCGGAGATGAAAGAGAAAGTAGGGATATAGGTATTCCAAGTAGCAAAAACAGTTTTGGCATCAGTGCCTTCTTCAACGGTAGTAGATATGGTGATTCCTTGACCATCATAGGTGAATTTACGGACTCCGTCATCCTTCTTAATATAACCATAAGAAGTTTCAGTCCAATCACTGTTAGTAAGAGCTTTATAAGAGTTCTTAAAAGTATCTGAATAATCGACAAAATAATAATTAGGAGTGTAATAGACATCATAAGGAATGTCAGTCTCCGAGGATTCGGTTTCGTACTGATAATAATTAGTTTGAATGTAATTGTTGTTGCAATTCTGTAAGGCAGTCGCAATATCAGTCAAAGCAGTGGACTTAGTCTTAGCTCCTTCAGTGAAGCCAGCAGTAATAGCCGTATTCAGATTCTCAAATCCAGCACCAGAGAAATCAGTTGTTCCGATATTGGAAATATCGGCATAATAGACATTTCCGTTATGAGTCACTGTAATTAAGATATCTTCTAAACTGTTGACCTTAATCGAGGTCGTGATTTCACCAGCTAAGGTACTGAAGTTAGTATCAGAAGAAGAGGAACCAAAGGAGAGATAACCGGAGGTATCAGCTAAAGCCCAGCACATCGTTTCGATGTAAGCTAAATTCATTCTACCGGAAGTGTAGTAATCATCATCACTCTCACCAGCGGCTTTGTCACCTTCAATAGTATAAATATTAGTAAAAGCTTTTGTTAAAGAAGAAAACCAGCTAGGATTGAAAGCCTTGAAAGAGAAGAAGCCAGAGACATCATTCGGGGAATGAGCATCAGTTCCGGCACCAGCAAAATCAGTGGCATCCAGGAAACCTTTGTCAGTCTTCACTAATTCTGCATCAGTAGTAATGAACTTGTTGTTCTTGTAACCCATATAAACAGCTTCGTTATTGGTTTTACCAAGAGTAATACCATACCAGCTGACTGAAGTATCAGCCGATTTGACAAGAAGAGGATTGCCCGAAATATTAGTTAACGTGACAGCGTTAGAAGTAACCTTGACCACATTAGTTGGACTCTTAGGATTAGAAGTATTAGTGGAATCATAATCACCGGAAGTAATAGTGTAGTTATCTAAAGTGATTAAATGGTTAAAAACCGTTTCGGGTGTCGGAAGAGGATCAACAACAGCAATCTTAATGGTGGCAGTAGCCTCCGGATTGACTACAGAAGTAGCAGTGACAGTGGCAGTGCCAACCTTTAAGGCTGTAACCTTGACACGGACAACGCCATCCGTGGAAGTGGAAAAAGAAACCACCGTGGCAGAAGTCGTATCCATGCTGAAGTTAACAGTGGAATCATCACCATCAGTATTAACAATGGCTGAAATAGTGGCTTCATTACCGACTTCAATAGATGAAGTCTGAGTTTTCAGTTTAACATTAGTTTCAGGATAGTTTTCTTCAGTACTGGTACTGGTAGAAACCTCCCCGGAATCAGAGACAGATGTCTTCTGATCTCCACAGCTAGCTAAACTTAAAGCCATAATTGCAGCTAAGGCAAGCGTAATTTTTTTAGATGACATATTCATCCTCCCTAAATCAAGTATTCATTATTTTGGCAAATAAAGTAAGTTTTGTTAAGTGCCAATTTAAGATTATCTTTAGCTTTTTAACTTTTAAGATATGCTAAATCGGAAAACTTTTCGGATTAAAAGGACTTTTTAATGATTTAGCTAAGTAAATTAAAAAAGAAAGAAATCATTTGTAATCGCTTACAACTTAGCTTGCTTCTTCATTTTTTAAATCTTAATAAGAACTATTGAAATCCGGTTTCGTAGGTATAAGAGAGACCAATATCCCTTTCTTAAAGCCTTTAAGCAATAAATCATAGTCAGTCTTTGCTCTTAGAATAACTTTTCTTCAACACCTAAGACACTAAAAAAGGCTGGCTTTTGCCAGCCTTCGATTTAGTATTCCGTTCCTAACTTCTTCTCTTCAGCTTCTTTCTTAGCATTCTTAACATCATCGGCTTTGATCATATCCTGATATCTAGCCATCTCTACCGAGTTAGCTAAGACATAATGACCAGGAAGAATTTCTTGGAAAGTAGGTTTCTCTTTGGAATAGTCATGTTCCTTAGCCGGATTATAAACAATACGTTTACGTTTCTTCTCACTTAAAGGATCCGGTTTAGGAATAGCTGATAGCAGAGCTCTTGTATATGGATGAAGCGGATGAGCAAAGAGTTCATCAGAGGGAGCCATTTCAACCATCTCACCAAAATACATAACAGCAATACGATCACAGAAATACTTGACGACAGATAAGTCATGAGCAATGAACATCAACGTCAGACCATGATGCTCCTTAAGATCATTAAGAAGATTAATAATCTGGGCTCTGATAGAGACATCCAAAGCGGAAATCGGTTCATCGCAAATCAGGAATTCCGGATTCATGACAATAGCTCTGGCAATACCGATTCTTTGACGCTGACCGCCAGAGAATTCATTAGGATAACGAGAGCAGTAATCAGGAATAAGACCGACTTCTTCCAAAACTTGGCAGGCCTTTTGGTGATTTTCAGCTTTGTTGTGATAGCCTTGAATCTTCAAGCCTTCCTGAATAATATCCTCAACCGTCATACGAGGGTCAAGAGAATCAATCGGATCCTGGAAGATCATCTGCATCTTCGACATCAGTTTCCGGTCGACATGATCGTCATCATACTTGATCTGTTTGATTTTTCTCTGCTGCTGATCAATGACAAATTTCGTATGCTGATTAATAGTATCGATTTGCTTCTGGAAATCAGCTTTAACTTTCTCAATCTGCTGCTTCTGCTCCAAAGTGGAATCGCCCATATCGGCAATTTCCGCCTTTTCTTTCTGACGGAGTTCCTTAATCCGATTCTTGCCTCGGATGATGGTCCATTTGATTTCCTTCTCATTCCAACGACTTCCGGCATTTATGCGATAACCTTTGAAATAGACGCTTCCGGAGGTGATGTGGTATAGACGAATGATTGATCGCCCTGTAGTGGTCTTTCCGCATCCGGATTCACCGACTAAGCCAGAGCATTCGCCTTTTTTGATATCGAAGGAAACATCATGAACGGCTTTAAGCTTATTATGCTGTCCCATTGAGAAAAACATCTTCAAATGACGGACGGAAAGAAGCGTATCCGAAAAAGCTAAGTCTCTCTTGAAGGAAACGCCGTGCATATCCATCTCCATCTCTTTATC
>JBAXZY010000120.1:0-3752 GCA_041670045.1 Bacilli bacterium
CAAGACCTACTTTGAATCATCGGGTCTGTTCGATTTGACTTATATCAGTCCCTTCTTCTCTGAAAACTGCGATTACCTAAATGCTACGGAATATGAAAACAAATTCCGTGCCAAGGGTGTCGACATCAACTTGATTATCGCCAAGAAGAAAAACAAGTAAAATAAAAAAAGAACCAATACTATGAGGAGGTTTACATAGCGTTTGGTTCTTTTTATTTGAAGTAAGGCTTTACAATCACCCAGCTTCTATACTCTTTTGCATTAAAAGAGAGAGTCTCACAGTAATAGTCTTCTCATATATTATCAATTCGGGTTTTTTTAAGAGATAGGGGAATGCCTCTCGCATTCCCCTTTCACTAAACACTAAAGGGGTATTCCGGAATTAGATTAACAGTTTTATAAAGATATCTTGATAGAGATGTTGGAATCGCCAGTCTTGAGGTTGTTGACGAATTCAACAAAGGAAGTTGCATCAGTAGGTTCCTTCTCATCGATCCAGTTGAAGGAAAGCGGAATTTCAAGAGTAGTCTTGCCATTTGAGTAAGTACCATCAGAGAAATCACTGACGAAGGTAGAATAAGAAGTTTCTTCAGTGTTGACTTCATCAGCAACCTTGGAAGTGTAGATATAGGAAGATAAGACACCGGTGATGTTGACGTTGACATTGAAGTTGACATAATCGGAAGTGGCATCAGTACTGACAGAGGCGATGAGAACGACATCACTGATGGAATTCTGATTGAAGACGATAGTGTTGTTGTTTTCATCTAAGGCAGCGGTTAATACAAGATCAGAAGAAGTAGTCTTAGAAACGTTCTTAACGACCTGTAGGCTTGTCATACCTCCATCATTAGTATTGGCAACTCCTTTATTCATAAGAGAAGGGTAGGAAAGGGCCAAACCTAATCCAGTGCCAACAAGAGCACCAAAGGTTGAAATAGCGATGATAGCAGAAGTAGTTTTTCTATTCATATATTTCGAGTTCCCCTTTCTTTGAAGTAACAACAGGTTAAACTAAAAAAACTTAGAAATAAAGTAAACAAGGGGTGTTTTGCTCTATAGAAAATATTAAAAGAATTTTTGATAAACCTTTTTCCTAAATTAATTTTCTGAAGTTGTTTTTACATTTATATAATCATGGAAAAATCTAATTTTCTATGAATAAAACTACATAGTTTTTTGTATTTGAGATTGACTGTGATACGAAAAGACAAATAGTGAGCAACCGATGAAGAAGTCTTCTTCTAAAATTTCTTAATCTTTCGATAATCATTAATGATTTAGGCATATTCTTAAATGCATAACAGCATAGATATTCAATACTGAAAATGGGATTACTACTTTAGAATTTTAATTACCCTTTTTTTGTTACTCTTATGCTATGGAAATCTATGCCAGCCCTATGATCAATAACCCCATGCATTTTAAAAACTTGTCTTTTTCACAATGGAAATTTACATTTATTTTGTCTTTACACTTTTGAGTTTTTGTCTTTTGACTACATCTTTAACTATTTTTATGTTTTGTAAATAATTAATTTGACTAGAATTATCAAAAATATCGATAAATAGGCGCTTTTTATTTGATAATTCGTTAAAGTTTTTTGTTAGCAAATATTTAGTATTTTACACTATATACTACTTTTATTAATCTAATGTTTAATAACTTTGAAATAGAAGCAAAACTTTTAGTGGGTTTTCATTTCTAATGCCAAATTAACATTAAGATTTAAAATATTCACGATAAACAAAGACGTTTTAGCCATTATTTATTTTTTATAAAATTAGCATTTTTAAATATAATTCTTTTTTATTAACATACATAATTAACCTAATAATAAAGATCTTGCTTTCTTTTTCATAAATAAGCAATTTCTTTTTTCTTAGATATATAAGACAATTAAAGAAACTAGAGAAAAAATCCACAAAAGAAGTATGAATATTCCTTCTAAACCTAATCCTTATATTGTGTTCCTTCAATAAGACCTAACTTTACTATTAAATCTATTTCTTTCAGGACTCATACCCTTTTTCATCTATATAAGCTGATCATCATGACAGTAATCTAAATCTATTTCCTTCTATAGCTTCTTATTACCCTTCCCTATCGCTGTTAACCTTTTCCAGTATCTTTCATCCACAATAAAAGCCCGCCGTTAGGCGGGCCCTTGTTTTCGATTAATGGCGGTGCATTACTCCAACCATTAACCCCTTTAGTGTCTACCCTCTCTGGATAGACCTTTCAGATCCGTCCCTTCACAAACGTCTTTCAGAGAGGTTGAAAGACCAACGCTAGGACATCCCTTCCCGCCTTTTCCTTCTATCAATCTATATAGATCTCGGAAGTAAGGCTTCTGTATGCCTTGCTAGTTCTGTAGTAGCAAAGATACCATTTATAACGGCGGTCAGCTGATTCGTCAAGCTTGCCCGCTACAAAATCCTCACGAACATCATACGTCCGGTTAACCTTATCGTCGAAGTAATAGAAGAACCCTACTGCGATAAGTCCGGAAGCCAAGCAGATAAGACCAATATCAGAGCGGAAGTATTCGATCATCAATCCTAAAGGCAGATTGTGGAATCCGGTATACTTGCCGACCATCAAATCAAACGAGAGTCCGGAATGAAGCGTGCTCGTGGGATTGGCTCCCAAAGTCTCATAGTCGGAGCTGGCGTTGTTGGCATCGCCTCTGAACTGATAGTAGTAGTTCCCGTCGATGACATTGACGGCGATGACACGGTGGCAGATTATGGAGCCGTCGGCTGCCTTATAGGCAACGACGTCATACTTCTTGATGTCTTCGGGAGCCGCTATCTTGGAGATGGAGATCAAGTCATAGGTCTGTATCTGATAGTTGAGTCTGGTCTCATCGATGCTTCCGTCATATAGCCAGGTATTGGCCTTGTTCTTTTCGGACATGGATCCAGACTGGATGACCATAAAGGTGCTGTCTCCGATGTAGACCTGTTCTCCGGAAGCACGGAAGAATATTCCTGAAATAAGAAGAAGAGCAATGACGGCATAGAAGACCCAGACAATGGCATTTATTATGCCATTTCCAAGGCCTTTCTTTCTTTTGACTTCATTGCGGTAGTCTCTAAGAGATATCGGATCCTTCTTTCCGATTGTTCTTTGGGTATTTCCCTGGAAATAGACATAGTTATCTGAAACCAGATTTTCAGCTATGTCTTCATCTAGTGTCTGACCGTTGATAGTCTTAGCTTCAAAACGCTGAGACTTGCCAAAAGACATTAAAAAAGCAATAGCGTAGAAGAATACTACGACTATTACTACTGCCAAACCGACTATTTCCATTTGTGTCATTGTTTATTACCTCCTTCCATACCAGATCTTATCTTACTAATACCTATATATACTTATAACAGTGATATACTGGCTAATTCCTTTTGAAGCAGATTATAGTTACAGCTATTTGTCTGTTTGTTATTCGTCAGAGAATAAACAAACAGACATATATTCATAACTATAGAAAACAGACTGATCTTAGAATATATTTCTAAATACTGAGTGTATGTCTGTATTCCTTTGCTTATATTGGTTCTTATCTTATTAGTTGAATGAATAATATCATAATTGAAATTATAGCTATTATATAAAGGATAAGATACATACCAAAAAGGGCTGATCGGAACATAATATCCCGGAATACCCCTCTTTGTATGCGTCTAGGATGCCTTCTTAAAAACCAGTGCCAAGATTTCGCCCCTGAGGTGGAAGCTTAGCACTGGTTA
>JBAXZY010000121.1:0-3730 GCA_041670045.1 Bacilli bacterium
GGCTATCCGTCTGCATCCTCTTGTCTGCCCGGGCTTCAACGCTGATTTCGATGGTGATCAGATGGCTGTCCATGTTCCGCTTTCCCGTCAGGCTCAGGCTGAGGCTATGTCTTTGATGTTAGCCAATAAGAACATCCTTAAGCCTAGTGATGGTAAGCCGATCTGCGTACCTTCTCAGGATATGATTTTCGGTAACTACTATCTCACTTTGGAAGATGATATTGCCTTAGATGAGAATTATGCTAAGTACTATGAGAAGCGTAACGAACCTGATATGGCTGAAAAGTTCCGCTCCTATGGTCAGTATGAAGGCAAGGTTTTCACTGAACCTGATACTGCTATTTTAGCTTATCAGAACGGTATTATTACCTTAAGAACCCGTATCTATGTTCCGGCCAAGTCTTTAAAGAAGACCTGCTTCACCGCTGAACAGAATGAGGCTTACTTGCTTACGACTGTCGGAAAGATCATCTTCAATGAAGTCTTCCCGAATGATTTCCCCTACATCAACTTCCCAGTCAAGGGCTCTGCTACTGCTAAGGCTGACTATGATAACAACTTCTTGAAGACTCCTGATGAATTCTTCGTTACGATGAAGAAGGCCTATGATGGAGTTATTGCCTCTGGCAAGTTCAAGGATGGCGATGATTTCGATGTCTTCAAGGAATACTGCCACCTGCAGCCTTTACGTGCTCCTATCAACAAGAAAGACATTGAGACGATGATGAACCATATCTTCCTTGACTATGGTGCTGTTAAGACTGCCCAGATTATGGATGCCTTTAAGAATCAGGGCTTCGATTACTGCACTAAATCCGGTTTGACCATTTCTCTTGATGATATCAAGCCTTTAAAGGGCCGTGATGCCTTATATGAGAAAGGCCGTGAAGATATTGCCGAGATTCAGAACAACTATGAATTAGGTTTCTTCACTGAAGATGAACGTCATAAAGCTGTCATCGACTACTGGAACAACCTCAAGAGTGTCGACATCAAGAAGATGCTCAACGAGCGTATGAAGTCCGCTTCCCGCAACCCGATGTTCATGATGATGGAATCCGGTGCCCGAGGTTCTGCTGATAACTACATGCAGTTGATCGGTATGAAGGGATGTATGCTTGATGCCACTGGCCGCAGTATCGAAGTACCTGTTACTTCCTGCTACGCTGATGGTCTCTCAGTCTCTGAATACTTCACTTCCACTCATGGTACCCGTAAGAATGGTTCCGATACGGCTTTGAAGACAGCCGACTCTGGTTACTTAACCAGAAGATTGGTTGATGTCTCTCACAACGTCGTCATCCGTGAAGATGATTGCCACTGTGACCACGGCATCTTTGTCTCTGAGCTTCGTGATGATGGCGGTGAATTGATCTCTAATCTCTATGATCGTTTGATTGGACGTTTCTCCATGCATGATGTCGTCAATCCGACTACCGGAGAAGTCATTGTCCCTGAAAACACCTATATGGATGAAAAGATTGCCGCTAAGGTTGTCGCTGCCGGCATCAAGTCAGTCGAAATCCGTTCCATCCTCACCTGCGAATCCACTGATGGTGTCTGCATCCATTGCTACGGACGAAACCTTGCCACTGGTAACTTAGCTGAAATCGGTGATACCGTTGGTATCATGGCTGCTCAGTCTATCGGTGAACCTGGCACTCAGCTTACTCTAAAGAACTTCCACACTGGCGGTGTCGCCGGTCAGAAGGATATTACTACCGGTCTTCCTCGTGTTCAGGAATTACTTGAAGTCCGTAATCCGAAGGCAAAGGATTTGTCTTTGATTACTACTATTCCTGGCACTGTCACCGCTATTGACAACAAGAACTCTCTCCGTACTACCTTCACTATTGCCAATGACTTAGAAGAAAAGCAGTTCCAGTCTTCGGCTAATGCTGTTCCGAACGTCAAGGTCGGAGATGTCGTTAAGGCTGGTCAGGCTTTGACTAAGGGTCATATCAATCCTAAGGAACTTCTTGAATGCACTGATTTGGATACTGTCCGTCAGTATCTTCTCAAGGAAGTCAAGGGTGTCTACTCCTCTCAGGGTATTCCGATTGCTGATAAGCATTTGGAAATCATCGTCCGTCAGATGACTGAGAAGATTCTCATCATCAATTCCGGCAATACTGATATGCTTCCTGGACAGAAGGTCTCCAAGAACGAATTCACCGACAAGAACCAGAAGGTTTTGGCTCATGCTGGTAATCCGGCTGTTGGTCGTCCGGTTGTCATGGGTATCACTAAAGCCGCTTTGGATACTGATTCCTTCTTAAGCTCCGCTTCCTTCCAGGAAACGACTCGTGTCTTAACCGATGCTGCCATTAAGGGCAAGGTCGATTATCTCCGTGGACTTAAGGAGAACGTCATGATTGGTAAGCTCATTCCGGCTGGTACCGGTCTGAAACCGATTATTCCGCTCAGCGAGTCCGATAATGGCGAAGAAGAGACAATGGATGGCAATCCTGATATTGTTGCTCCTAACACCATGCAGGAAAACGTTCGTCCTTCCAACGACGATTCCGGCCAGTTGCTGAAGTAGAAACTTAGGAGGCGCTATAGGAGCGCCTCTTTTATGCGGCCATTGTTCAGTGGTAGAACATCAGCTTCCCAAGCTGAATACGCGGGTTCAATCCCCGTTGGCCGCTCCAAACAATAAAATAAATCCGAGGCTTTATACCTCGGATTTTTTAAATAAAAAAGCCCTTAGAATTAATCTAAGGGCCACAAAACAATTTCTGGTTTTGATTACTTCTTTAAATCAGAATCTGGAATGCAGAGCATCAAGATTCCACCAACTAAAGAACAAAAGAGAAGAGTCACAACACCCATACCGACTAATCCATCGTGGGAAGTAGCAGTCTTCAGCTTCTTAAGGGAGAAGAAACCAACAATAAACGGAATCAATCCAATGACGGAGAGACCACAGACAACTGCACCTGAAAAAGCCATTCCTGATAATTCTACATTTGTGCCCTGAGAGAGACCAATGATACCCAAAATCAAATAGAGAGCGAAAATAATTACACCTCCGACCATACCTAAAATAACGAAAATCTTAGCGGCAGTTTTCATACATAATTCCTCTTTCCTATGCCAAAATTTTATTATAAAAGGCTTTTGATGTCAAGTGGGACGCTGTTCAATTGATTTCCTTTTAGAGTGTTTAAAGGGAATCAATTAATCAGCAATTTTTTTCAACCATTCTTTTATTTTGTCATCAGAATCATCTATTTGTGATCCACGCAAAGATAAGGAATTTAGGACAGTTGCTGTTGGTGCCGACTTTTTAATATCTTCCAAAGAGTTACCAGCTCCACTGCCTTCATTAGTGCAGAAAGGAAGAATTATTTTGTCCTTGAAATCATAGCTTTCTAAGAAAGTGAAAACCGGCATTGGGCAAGTGCCCATCCAATTCGGATAGCCTAAGAAAACAATGTCATATGAATCAAAATCATTGACTTTACCTTTGATATCCGGACGGGTATTTTCATTGTATTCGTCTTTGGCTTCTAAAACACATTTTCGGTATTCATCGGAATAGCTCTTTTTAGGCACAATCTTAAATAAGTCCCCTTTTACTAAGGACTGTATTTTATAAGCAGCTACTTTAGTGTTTCCAACCTTCAGTTTTTCCACCGCATTGTTGACATAATTCTCACCAGCTCTGGAAAAATAAGCGATCAGAATTTTCTTATCCTTGAGTTCTAACATATGATATTCCACA
>JBAXZY010000122.1:0-3662 GCA_041670045.1 Bacilli bacterium
GTGAACAAGGAGCCAACAGCATCATAGATTCCGACAAACAGTCTTCCGAAGGTATTTCCGGTAGCTCCCCAGGCTTCGCCTTTAGAAAGCATAGCCTCATAAGTGAAATTAGAGATGCCGATCTTTTCAAAGGTGTAGTAATAGTCACCGTTAGTATCCGTGTTTTTCAAAGCCGGAGACTTTAAGGTGATAGACTTGGTGGAATTATCACTGGCCGAGACATAAGTAAGATAGATGTTACGGTAAGAATCTTCGGCAGCAGTTAGGTTTTTGAAAGAAGCGAACTCACCATCTGTACTGAGATAGGTGTTTCCGTTATCATCAGTCAGGTAACGTCTTTGAATGACATCCTGAACAGCGTAGGAGATGGAATCATTAGTCAGGTCATCCAAGGTCGCACTGTTGACGTCAACCCCATCGTTGATATTTATATAAGCAGTCAAAGTAGTTCTATTGGCAGTTGAAGGAAATTCCAGTACGGTATTGTTAGGAAGATGGTATTCCTGATAAATATTAGTAATCTGATCTCCGGTTCTTAATCCGGCATCATAGACTAAGGTATTCTGAGCTTTACTATCAATGGTGATAGTCTCACTGACATTGATCTTGTTGGTGGAGTTATCAGCAAAGGTTTGAGGGCAGAAGGAATAATCGCAAAGAAAGAGAACAAAGGCAAGAATGAAGTTCATGGCGATACCGGCTAGCATGATGCAGATCTGCTTGAAGTGATTGACTCCTAAAAGAGTTCTCTCTTTTGGAACAATGACGCCGGCTTCTCCGGAAGCATCATCTTCGCCAGCCATCGAGACGAATCCGCCAAGAGGAACAGCACGGATGGCAAAGGTGGTTTCGCCTTCTACTTTAATAGGTTTACCAGTGGCGGCATCAAAGACCGGAGGTATTTCTTTTCCGTCTTTGTCTTTAGTGGCTTTGGAACGGTGTTTGAACTTATGTTTGAAAAGATAGGGACCAAAACCAATTGAAAACTCATAGCAATAGACATTGCAGATTTTTGCAACGGTCAAATGACCGGCTTCATGGATGCAGACAACAACGGATAAGCAAAGAATGAAGATGATAATATTCAGAATGGTTTGCCAGACTTGCATAGTTACCTCCTTAACAATAAGGAAACTTTAATCAGGGTCTGCTCAGCAAACTTCTCGGCTTGTCTTTCAATCTCAGGCAGTCCCTCTTCGGTTAATGGAGGAAGCGTGGGCATGGTTTCAAAAGCAAAAAGTAAGCTTTCCCGAATGAACGAATAAGGGATTTCTCCTTTCAGGAAACTATTGACGGCTAAAGTATCGACAGCATTGTAGTATATCATACCGACATTGCCGAAAACCTTAAACGTTTTGATGGTTAAAGGAAATAAAGGATAGAAATCAGGGTCAATCTTTTCAAAATGAAGTTTTTCAACTTGCTTTTTATCTTCAGGCGTATTTTGATGAATTCCTAAGGTACCTTTAGATAAAGCATAAGCAATACTGACTTTCATATCACAGGGAGAATATTCATATAAATAGGAAGTTTTTTTATTCTTCTGATATTTGACTAAGGCATGAACCAAGGATTCCCGGCAAATAACGGCTTTTACTTGATCGACCGGGAAGTCGAAGAGAACACTGGCTTCAATTACTTCATAGCCTTTGTTGACTAAGGTAGCTGAATCAACAGTGATTTTAGGTCCCATCAGCCAAGTAGGATGATGAAGGACTCGTTCCGGAGTGACCGAATCAATTTCATCTTTCGGTAAGTCTCTTAAGGCTCCGCCTGAAGCTGTCACTATTAATTCATCGATATCTTTAGTGGGAATCTTTTCTTTCTTCAATTCATTCAAAGTCTTTGCTAAGCCGACATGCTCAGAATCAACGGGATAGAGATGGCTGGAAGAATGCTCCAATTCTTTCTTAATCAAGGAAGAGCCAATGACTAAAGACTCTTTATTTGAAAGAAGAAGATCCTGATTCTGTCTTAATGCCAATAATGCCGGACGTAACCCCACATTGCCAATCAAAGAGTTAAAGACATTGGCGTTTTTGTTTCTCCGAAGAATTTCTAAATTGGCATCATCACCCGATAGAACAATAAAATCAGGATGCAGTAAATGGAATTCATTGGCTTTCTTTTGATCGGTGATAGCCACATACTTCAATTGATCAAAATAGCCAAGATATGGTTCTAAGACTTCATAATGGCTATTCAAAGAAACACCGATTAAAGCATAATCAAAAGAATACTTTAAAATATCAAGGCACTGTTTACCGATGGATCCGGTAGCTCCTAAGACAATTATTGGTTCTCTCATGCTACAAATGACCATCCATTGGCAGTCAGAAAAATAATAATAGATAAAGCAATTGAATTAATCATGACGGAATCAAAACGGTCAATCACCCCGCCGTGTCCGGGGAAGAGTTTGCCAAAGTCCTTAAGACCGAATTGACGTTTGACTAAGGAGAACAGGAAGCCACCGATGTTCCCCACTATTGGCATCATCAAAGCCAGAAGAACAATCATTGGCCAGGCATGCCCACCAAACAAACCCATGGCTTTCAGCAAGTCAGAATCAGCAAACTGAATCAATCCAGGAACCAAAGGCATATGAAAACAATATTCCATGATTGCGGCAGCGCCTAAAGAGAAGACAACTGATACGCCTATTCCACCAAAGAAGCCTTCCCAAGTCTTATGGGGAGAAATACGGGGATTCATTCGATGTTTACCAAAGAATGTTCCAAAGAAATAAGCTCCGACATCACTGATCCAGGTTCCTAATAACATAAAGGCAAATAAGACACATGATGCTAAACTCTGGTTCCAATTATAATAAGAATAATAATCTGAAAAATAATGTCCGAATGTGGTAGTGCCACCCCAGAAGGGTGTGAAGCTTCTAGTTCCATTAATGATCAACCCAGAGTTGTTTGGGAAGAAGCGTAAAAAGAGCATTCCCTGCATACCTAGAGCAAAAACAATTCCGATTGTAAATAAGTAAGTGACATCTGATAACTGAATTTTTGTTGTACTGATAGCAATCAGGAAAAGTATCAAGGCATAAAGAATAATTCCAGTAACGGAAACAAAGATATCATTGGCATACAAACGACCATCAACATAAAAGCTGCCTGTTCTAAGGTAATTCTTGATGGTTCCCCAGAAAATGAAAGATAAGACGAAGACATAAACGGTGCCCTGAATCAAAAAATTATAACGATTAGGACCCGGGGCTTTCAAAATCTCATGAATTCCGACAATCGATAAAAATAGGATAAGAGAAAAGAAATACCAGTTTCCGAATAAAATGCAGGGAATCAAAACCAAAACTAAAATAGCTCCGGTGATTTCCCGTGTATGCATCGAATTCTTTGAAGAGGTACTAAGTTTATTCATGATTTGGCGTTATTGCTCCAAAGCGTCGGTCTCGTTCATTATAGATCTGAATGCATTTAGCTAATTCTTTCTTATCAAAATCCGGCCAATAAGTGGAATCAAAAATTAGTTCGGAATAAGCAATCTGATAGAGAAGGCAGTTGGATATTCTTTCTTCGCCACTAGTTCGGATTAGTAGATCAACATTGGAAAGATCTTTCGTATAAAGATGATCTTCAAAGTCCTTAAATGTAATCTTATTGGGGTCAATCTTTCCCTCTTTAGCAAGA
>JBAXZY010000123.1:0-3632 GCA_041670045.1 Bacilli bacterium
AGCACGTCTAAGCATGGCTTTTAACTTATCAATACTGGGAATTTCTTTTTCCATACTTGTTATTTTACACCTAGAAAGAGACTTTTTTCTTAGAAACATAAAACATCCAAGGATTGTTGTTTTATAAGCAAACAATCTTAGGTTTTTAAGGTAGAATAGATTATGCTAATAATGAACTAAAAGAGTAAATAATTCAAAGCTGTATAAATTTCGTTAGTTCCTTATAAAATCATTAAAAGATTAGATCGGTTTCGTCTTTTCTTGAAAGCCAGCCTAGATGTATTTAAAATAAGAAGGACTTAAAATCAAGAATGAACACAATAGTAATAAGAGCATTAGCTAAAGTCAATTTAGCTATTGATGTACTTAATAGAAGAGACAACGGCTATCACGACATCGATATGGTGACTGTTCCTTTAAAGCTTCATGATTCAATTGAAATCTCACCTTTAGGAAGCAGTTATGATACATACCTCTTTTGTGATGATCCTTCCATCATCTGCGATGAATCTAACTTAGCTTATAAAGCCTTGGATGCAATGAAATCTAATTTTGCTGTTAAAGGCCAGTATCGAATATTTATTTATAAGAAGATACCAGTCGAAGCTGGATTAGGTGGAGGCAGCGCTGATGCCGCCGCTGTCATCAAAGCTTTAGATAATTTCATTCCTAAATCACCGGATAAAGCTCAGAAGCTGAACGAAGTAGCCATTAACATAGGGTCTGATGTTCCTTTCTGCCTGTTGGATAAACCTTCTCGAGTAGAAGGAATCGGTGAAAAACTGACTCCTATCAAAGTCAGCTATCCTTACTATGTTCTGATTGTCAAACCTAATTATGGATTATCAACAAAGACCGTCTATGAAGGCTATGATTTAATCACTGAAAAGATTAGACATCCAAATATTCCGGCTTTGATTGATGCTTTAGCAAAAGACGATCAGGAAGGCATGAAAGCTAACATGGTCAATGTCTTATCAGTACCGGCCATCAAAGCCTTGCCTTTGATTGCTGATCTCTTAAATGAATTTGAAATGATGAATCTTCCTTTGTGTGGAATGAGCGGAACAGGCTCAGCCTGCTATGCCTTGTCCAAGGATAAGAAGCTCTTAGAAAGAGCCGCGGCTGTGTTTGAACAGGAAGGCAACTCCTCTTACCTGACTCAGTTTGAAATTTAACTATGAGTGTATATAGTTTAGCTTTCAAGTATGTTGCCTCTTTAATGAAAAAAGGCGACGATAAAATTCATCAGAATAATATCGATCGAAAAGATATTAAAGTTACAGTTTGCCAATTTCAAAACAAAAAGAAATCTAATCTTTTAAATGTTGTTCAGAATCAATACTCGATAAAGGGACAGCTTCAGCCATTGATTTTTGACTGTCATGGAGGTGGCTATTTCTACAGCGACAAAGACAACAATCTTTATTTCAATAAATGGTTAGCTGAAAAAGGATATGTTGTTGTCGCTCCCTCTTATACTTTGTTATTCAAAGCCACAATTAAACAGATGATGCAGGAAATATTTGAGGCCTTCAGTTATGTTCTTAAGCATGCTGAAGAATATCATATTGATCTTAAAAATATTTATTTAACTGGTGACAGTGTCGGTGCTCATTTGGTTTTCTTGCTTGTCGCAATTAATCAAAGTGATGAACTTCAAAAAGAATTTGAAGTAAACCAACTTCCTATTCAATTCAAGAAAATCGCAGTCAATAATCCTGTTTGTTACACTGAACGTATTCAGATGGTTCCTGATAAGCCAAGCATTGATAAAGGTGCTCATAAGTGGTTAATGAAGAAGCTTTGCGGAAAAAGAAATTCAGCTCATCTATATCTCTATGATGCCTGCAGCATTGATAAACTGATTCGTTATCTTCAGGTGATTCCACCTACTTTTATCACCTCATCCTTAGGTGATACTATGTTTTATTCCCAGGCCATGGACTTAGAAAAGCTTCTTACTAGTAATGGCCATAATGTTAAGACTTATGTTGTTCCTGATAAAACTTTCTCACACGCCTACAATGTCTTGGCTCCCGATGATGAACGGAGTGCCTCAGTTAATCAATCCTTGGTTGATTTCTTTCATTAATTAAAATTTTACAAAGCTTATTCCGTATTAGGATATTTGAAACCAATCCACTATAATAGTTGTACCAATTAGAGGTTAATGATCATGATCGATGCTGTAATATTTGATTTGGATGGTGTTATCTGTCCCACTGATGAATTTCATTTTAAGGCTTGGAAACAAGTTGCTGATGAAGAACATATATATTTTGATGATGAGATCAATAATCAGCTTCGCGGTATTTCACGCGAGGATTGCTTGAATGTCATTTTAAAGAGAGCCACCAAAGAATATACGGACGAAGAAAAGCAAAAATTAGGTGATCGCAAGAATGAGATTTATAAGTCTTATCTTGAGAATCTTAAACCCAGTGATTGTTCTGATTCTATCCGTTCTACTTTGCTTTGGCTGAAGAAGAAGGAATTGAAAATCGGTTTAGGATCTAGTTCCACTAATGCAGAATTCATTCTTAACAAGCTTGGATTAGAGAACACCTTTGACGCGATTGTTTCCGGAAGTGATGTCGAAAATGTGAAACCTTCTCCTGATATTTTCTTATTAGTCAGTCAGAAATTAGGAATCAATCCTGAGAACACGATAGTCGTTGAAGATGCCTTTGCAGGTGTTCAGGCAGCCAAAAAAGGTGGCTTTGTCTCCTGTGGTATAAAAGAAGCGGCATCTTATTATTTGACCGATTATCCTTTAAAAAGCGTTGCCGATGTCATCATGGTTGTGACAAAATTAAATCAAATTGCGAAAAAATGACGTCTGATAGTGAATCAGACGTTTTTTTGTTGTACAATAGCTTCCGCTCTCGGAGGGAGACCATGAAGCTCAAAAATAATGCTGTCATTTACGCCCTTTCTGCAAACCATGATTTAGCTGAGCAGGTAGCTAAGAATCTGGATACGAAATTAGCCGATGTTCATCTAGCCACATTCCCATCAAAAGAAGTTATGGCTTGTCCGGTCGAAACGGTAAGAGGCAAACAGGTCTTTATTATTCAATCCACTTGTCCGCCGGTAAATGACCATTTAATGGAAACTTTGATTTTCATTGATGCTGTCAGAAGATCTTCGGCTAAGGAAATCAACGTCATCATTCCTTACTTTGGTTATGCTCGTCAGGATCGTAAATCCAAGCCTAGAGAACCGATTTCGGCTCGTTTAGTAGCTGACTTGTTAGCTACTGCCGGTGCTGACCGTATTCTTACTTTTGATTTACATGCTGCTCAGATTCAGGGATTCTTCTCTTGTCTTGAAGATGATTTAAGTGCTATCCCGATGTTAGGGCATGTCATCTATAACGATAAGAGCATTGACAAAAAGAATTTGGTTGTGGTTTCACCTGATCATGGTGGAGTCAATAGAGCTAGACGTATTGCTGAAAAGCTGAATACTCCTATTGCTATCATTGATAAGAGAAGAAATTCTCAGTATCAGCCGGAAGTCATGAACATCATTGGTGATGTTTCTGGCAAAGACTGCTTGATTGTCGATGATATGATTGATACGGCTGGCAGTGCTGTTGCTGCAAGCGAAGCCTTAAAGAAGGCCGG
>JBAXZY010000124.1:0-3599 GCA_041670045.1 Bacilli bacterium
AGAAAAGAAAGGCTAAATGGAGTGGAAGTGCTGAGTATTCTTAGTCTATTTATGTTAGGACTTGAACCTTATTCATTGATTTCACCAGCTTTTTATTACCCCTTCCCTTTACTATTCCTTTTACGTTTCTTCCCTAATAGAAGCAAAAGTCGGAGAGATAAGCTCTTTTTTTCGGTTTTGATTATTGCTTTTTTCTTACCCATAAAATTATTGGAAAGAAGCTCATTGCTCCTTTTTGGTCCTTTGGCCCAATTAATTTTGCTGCCCTTCTCCCATCTTTTGTTTTTAGGATCACTGATATGTTTTATCATTCCTCAAAATGGAATAGTTTTGAGCATTTTGATTAAAGTTTTTTTCAAAATCGTCACTTTCACTCAAAGTACTTCCCCAGTTCTTCTAAGTGGGAATATTCTGATTGGCTTTGTGGTTATATATTACCTTTTATTAGTTCTGGCTTTAGTTTTTAAAAACTATCATTTTAAAAGACCGGCTATGTTTTCAGCTTTAGGGATACCACTAATTCTTTTAATCAGTTTTTGTCCAGATTATTTTGATCATTATGAAGTAACCTTTATTGATGTAGGCCAAGGGGACTCAACTTTAATCCGAAATGGTAAAAGCAATATTTTGATTGATACTGGAGGAAGCACCAAAACAGATTTAGGAACAAACTGTTTAGTCCCATATCTTCGGAAAAGAAAAATACGGAAATTAGATGCTGTTTTAATCACTCATCTGGATTATGACCATTATGGAGCTTTGGAAAGCTTAAAGAATCATTTTCAGGTAGATCAAGTAATTTATGGAAATGATTTTGCGGATTTTGAAAATCATTCTTATGTTTTAGGGAATCTAAAAATCAAGAATCTGAATCTCTACAATATTTCCACTGATACTAATGATCAATCCGGTGTCTTTTCCTTTTCAATTAAGGACACTTCCTTTTTAATAGAAGGAGATGCTCCTATCAACATCGAAAAGAAAATATTAAAAGATAATCCGGATATTAAAGTGGATTATCTAAAACTGGGTCATCATGGATCAAAGACTTCCAGTTGTTTTGAGTATCTAAAAGCCTTAGAACCAAAAATAGCAATTATCTCCTGTGGCCTTAATAATCAATATGGTCATCCGGATAAAGAAGTGATTGCTAGATTAGAGAAACTGAATATTGAATATCACCGTACCGATTATGAAAAAACCATTACTTATTGTGTTAAAACTCAATAAAAGATTAATAAAAATATTGTTGTATAGCCAAGTATTGAAACCTATAATAGAAAGCTATGGAAAACACTAAAAATTACCTTTTTGCTGATGTAGGAAACACAGCAACCGATATGATCTTCACTGACTTCAAGATTTTCGTTCATTCCAAGGTGGGATCAAAAGACAAGCTTGGTATTCGCCGTGAGCTTAATAAATATGTTTCCTCTTATCCAAACTTAGAAGTTTATGTTTCCTCCGTTGATTCCGTTGGCTTAAAAATATTAACCCATCAGCTTAAGGAACTTGGCTTATCCATCTTCGTTCTTACTCCCTCGAGAATGGCCCAGTTCTGTAAGAAGAACAAATACAAAGTCAGCAATGTCAGCTTCTTAGGCAGTGATCTTTTCTGCGATATTGTTTCCCGTGATTCCGCTAATGGCCTTATTGTTGTAGATCTAGGCACTGCTTCTAAGATTCTTTATATTGATTCAAACAAAAATTTCAAGGGTGGTCAGATCTTCCCAGGGCTTTTATCCGGTCCAGCTATTCTTTCTCAGAAAACGGATCTATTAAAGAACTTTGAAATTCAGGAGAACCCGCCTCTTCTTTCTTTGAAGACCGAGACTAGCATCTCCTCTGGAATCATCAATGGTACGGCAGGATTGGTTAAATCGATGGTGGAAGCCATTAAGAAGGAATACGATGATCCTAATTGCCAGGTCTTATTATCTGGTGGCAATTCCCGTTATATTAAGAAAGAACTCTCTAGGTTAGGTCTAAGTGATTTCGAAACTGATAAGAACTGTGTTACTGAGGGCTTAGCTAGAATCTATGGGTTTGAATCCTATAGTCTTTTTAAAGAGACTTTCTAAATGAGACGCAACAATAGTATCATTGACCTGACGATGTTCTCAATCTGCACCGCCTTAATACTGATGATGTCTTTCATACCTCAGATTGGCTTCATTTCCATCGGTATTATTTCCTTTACTTTGATTCATATCCCTGTCTTAGTCTTCTCCTATCTTAAAGGCTATAAATGGGGATGGCTATATGGCCTAGTATTTGGAATCAGCTCTTATTTAGTGGCTATTACTAGGGCAAGTGGAGGATTAGACATCTTTTTTGCTAACTATCCGGTTGTAGCTATTGTTCCTCGATTCCTCTTTGGTCTTATCAGCGGTCTTGCTTTTTCTTTGATCAAGAAACTGATTCCTGATAGGGGAGTAAGAAAAATAGTTTTGATTCCCACTTCCTTTGTTCTGACTGTCATTCATTCATTGTTGGTATTCCTCTTTCTTTATCTTTTTGCTAAGGATCAGGCTGAAACGGCTTTCAATGGTCCTTTCTGGGCTAGCTTTTATTCCATGATTTTCCTAGTCGGCACCCTTCCTGAAGCTACAATTGCTGCTATCACTGTTCCTTTGATTTGCTGGCCGTTAGAGCCTTTTTATACTCGTATTTATCGAAATGCTAAGGAAGAAAGAAAAGAATCTTTGCGTCTTACAAAACTAGTTACCAAAGGATTAAATCTTTAACCTTTCAAGAGGTTTATTTACGCTATCTAATGAGCTAGAATAGTAAAGTCTTTTTTAGTTAATTCGGGAGAAATAATCCATGAAAGAAAATTATCAGAAGATGAAGATGAAGACGACCTCTTATTCCAAGATGATGGAACCCTATCAGAAAGAGGCTTTAGCTGTCCTTCGTGACTTCATTTCCATTAACTCGGTTTTAGATCCTAAAACCGCTACTAAGAATATGCCTTTTGGTCAAGGCGTTGAAAGGGCCCTTAACTTTACTGCCATTCTTGGCAAACAGTTAGGATTTAAAGTTGACCGCTGTGATAACTATATTACGGAATTATCATACGGTGAAGGAGAAAAAGTCTTTGATATCTATGCTCACTGCGATGTTGTACCTGTCAATACCAAGAATTGGACTAAGGATCCTTTTAAGTTAACTATTGAAGACAATAATCTTTATGGAAGAGGCACCTGCGATGACAAAGGACCTGGTATTGCTTGTCTTTATGCTGTCAAAGCATTGATGGACAATTCTCGCTTAGGTGGCTACAAACTAAGATTTCTGTTTGGTGGCAATGAAGAAAATGATTCCTTAGGATTAAAGCATTATTTTGAAGTTCTTAAGAAAGGATATCCGACCTTAGGTATCTCACCCGATGCTGATTATCCTTTGATTTATGCTGAAAAATCCATTTATGCTTATGAAGCCAGTTATAAATTAAATATTCCTGAAATCAAAAGCTTTGCTTGGGGTGACGCCTTAAACATTGTCTTAAGTGAAGCTAGTGTCGAATTGAAAGAAGAAGATCCTAATATCTTAGAAAGCTTAAATCAGTATCTAGTTAAGCATCCGGATGTCAAAGC
>JBAXZY010000125.1:0-3558 GCA_041670045.1 Bacilli bacterium
CATGGCTAAAGCGGCCATGGATATCGAAGCCAAGCATAAACCGGATTTCCTGGCTCAGTGGGATTATTCAGATGTTCCCGTCCATTTATGGCCGGTCTCTCCCTTAAGCAAGATGTGGGGCATTGGCTCTAGATTAGAAAAAAGACTTAATGCCTTAGGCTTCTATACTATCGGCGACATTGCGGTCTCTGATCCTAACTATCTTAAGAATCAGTTGGGAGTGATTGGTGAAGAAATCTATTATCATTCCTTAGGCTATGATGATGCTCTTTTACAGGATACCTATGTTGCCAGTGAACATTCCTTCTCAGTCGGTCAGGTGCTTCTAAGAGACTATAGCTATAGTGAGATACCGACACTGATTAGAGATATGGCTATTGAAATGTCCGATAAGCTCTATAACAGCAAAGCCTTAGCCAATAACTTCCTGCTGTATATTGGCTTAAAGGATCATACCGGCTATGGCAAGAAAATCTCCTTCTATGCTCCAACCGATAGCGGAGAACAGATTGGTAAAAGAATGGTGGAAGCCTTCTTAAGCGAGAAGGCTAAAAACCAATTGTACCGGCAAATCAGTTTAGTGGCTTTGGATGTTGTCCCTATAGACAACTATCAGACGTCTTTATTTGAAGACTATGAGTCAGAGAAACGGGTGAGAACTTTAGAACATACGCTAGTCGAAATCCGAAAACAGTATGGTACCACTAAAGCTCTTCCCTGCTCTGCTTTGACTCTTTCATCTACTTTTATCACTAGAGCCAATCAAATAGGAGGACATAACGCATGAGAGGCATGAAGAAATGGCTGCCGTTTAAATCCTTGACTGGTCAGTACGAAGCTCTTGACCAGATGAAGAAAAAAAGAGCTGAGATGGCAAAACCTAGTCTTTCCGAAGATGAAATCGAGGATCTCAATCGTTCCCTGAATGAACTTAAAAGAGGCGATAATGCCACTGTTACTTTTTATCATGACCATGAAATCTATAATCGTCAGGCCATCTTCATCCGCTGTGACCCAGTTGAAGGAAAAGCCTTCTTTTTAGGTCTGACAATCTCAATGGGAGATCTTTTGAATATTCATTTGGCCTGATTTTTAGAAAAAGGTGTGTCATCCGCTAAATAATCAGTGAGAGGATAGTGAAATAGTTCTTTACTTAGATTTCCTAAATCACTATACTAACCCTAGGCTCTTTTTTCCAAGAGCCATATACTTTCTTGCCGGTCCCTGATGTAGGATCCGGCCGAAAGACCATAGGGAGGTATAGGAAACATGAAGAATTACGAAATCATGTACATTCTCATGCCGAGTCTTGATGCTGATGCTACGAAGAATGAAATCGCAGCTTTGCACAAGATTATCACTGACAATGGTGGCAAGATCACCGGTGCCAATGAGTGGGGTATGAGAGACCTGGCTTATGAGATCAAAGAACAGACCAAGGGTTACTATGTTGTAACTGAGGCCACTTGCGAACCTAAGGCTATTGCCGAGTTCGACAAGGTTGTTCGTCTTGACCCCAAAGTCATTAGATTCCTTATCACTGTCGCTCATAAGTAAACAGTAAAGGAGAACGTAGAATGGCTGGACTGAATCGTGTTGTATTAGTCGGTAGAATGGTAAGAGACCCGGAGCTCAAGAGAACTAATTCTGGAACTTCCGTCACTTCTTTCACTATCGCTGTCGATAATGTTACTAAGGCCGGTGCTGAGAAGACGACTAGCTTCATTCCGTGCACAAGTTGGAACAAGACGGCTGAAAATGTCGCCAAGTATTGTGCTAAGGGATCCTTAGTCGGAATCGATGGCCGTCTCAATCAGAGAAGCTATGAGGACAAGAACGGTCAGAAGCGGTCAGTTGTTGAAGTAATCGCTGAGTCGGTTCAATTCCTTGAACGTAAGGGTGCTTCCGAAAGTAACGAAAACAATGCCCAACCTGCAGATAATCAGCCTGCCGATAATAATGGAACTACCGCCACTCATGAGGGGATTGACTCCTCAGATGACGATCTTCCGTTCTAAGCTAGTAGCTTACGCTATTATGCGGAAAGGATAAACGAAATATGTATCGTAGAATGAAACCTCGCAAGAAGATTTGCTATTTCACCAAGAATCATATCAAGTATATCGATTACAAGGATGTCGAACTCTTAAAGAAGTATGTCTCACCTTCTGGTAAGATCACTGCTAAGAGAATCACCGGCACCTGCACCAAGTATCAGAGAATGCTTGCTGTCGCTGTCAAGCGTGCTAGATATATGGCTCTTCTTCCGTTTGTTGCTGACTAATCAGTAAACTAAAGCCTCGGATGCATCACCGAGGCTTTTTCTTTGCCTTAGTTTTAAGAGTGTCTTTTAGTTAATCCGGTTAAGCGCTAAAATAAGCCTATGATAAAAGCATACAGTAAAGACTCTGACTATTCCTATACCGAAGGTTTCTTCCCAACCTTTGAGATGATCAACTACAAAAAAGACAGTTTCCGCTGTCTTTATGTTTCTTCAATGGCCTTAAAAAGCGACGGCTATCAAAAACTGACAAAACTAGTGGATCCGAAGAAAATCATTGTCTCAGACAAAGTCTTTAATCTTGTAAAGTCCAAGGACAACGCTTTTGTTTTAGGAGTCTTTGATAAATTCACTTCTAAGCTTGACCCTAAAAGCGACCATCTAGTGATGGTCAATCCTAGTGATATGGGAAACCTAGGCAATGCGATGAGAACTTTATTGGCTTTTGGCTATCATGACTTAGCTTTGATTGAACCCTGCGCTGATATGTTCAATCCCAAAGTCATCCGGGCCAGCATGGGCGCCATTTTCAAAATCCGGGTTCAGTTATTCAAATCATTTGAAGAATACCAGAAAGAATATAATCATCCTTTCTATCCTTTTGTTCTTGATACCTCTAAGCCGTTAGCTAAGACTGTCTTTAAGAAGCCTTGCTCTTTGGTCTTTGGTAATGAAGCCACCGGTCTTCCTCAGAGCATCCACAATGAAAACAATGTCCGGATTGAACAATCCGATGAAGTTGATTCCCTGAATCTGACTACATCAATTGCTGTTGCTTTGTATGAACTGAAGATGAGAGGTTAGAGCAAACTGAGTTTGTCCTTGCTGATCTAATCAAATCTAAAGAAATTTCTTATAATACAAATAAGAGCAATACGTTTTCTTATAACATCCTTACTTATCTCATGCCATGTATTTTTGCTGTTTTTCAAATCCTTGATGCTCTTTTGTTGATTGGCATTCATCAAAACGATGATCGTGTTTTAGATTCAATGGGCTTTTCTTTTTGGAAAAGATTCCGGCTTTCTTTTTATCCAATGAAATAAGTCGTGACCAAAAGCTTCTTTTGCTGGATGAAGTGACTTCATTCATTGATGATCAGCATCTCAAAGAAGTGATTAGGATACTTAAACATGAAAGTCTTACTATATAGAAATGGAACTATTGATGTGTTTCATTAATAAAATTCTAAAAGCAAAAACTAGAACAGACTGAGCTGATCAGAAGAATCTTCGGCCTTTAATTCAATTGGTGTTAAGGACATTATTTCCTCAGCA
>JBAXZY010000126.1:0-3521 GCA_041670045.1 Bacilli bacterium
TTACGTCCTGGCAATGCCAGTTCGTTCAACAACATCTATGGCGGAGTATTCCCTTATGTCGGTTATTTAATAACTGCCCTCATCTGGGGTGTTGCCATTGCTGGAATTGTCCTTAACTTCAAATCCAAGAAAAACAGCTTAGTAACCGGATTCAATTATGCTTTCATCGCCTTGCCTTTATGGATCATGGTTTGCTTCTATGCCATCATGGCTAAGGATTACTGTGTCAGCAAGAATGGTATGAGATTAGTTATCATTGCTCCGATTGTTATGGATATTGCTTTAATCTTCTTAGCTACTTCTAAGAAGAAAGCCGGTATGCATACTACTTGGAACCTTGTCTCCTTTGGAGCTATCGCCATGGAAGTCATCACTCTTCTCTACTTCGGCATTGCAATTCCCTCATTAGGCTAAATTCAAAATCAACTCCTGCCAAACGCAGGAGTTTTTTAATGCCTGAGTTATTTAGAAAGCTTACCAACTTTATTCTAGAGTAGTGAAGCCATGTGCTTTCTCAAAATGAGAATAATCAGTAAAAGCCAATCAATGATGAAACAAAAAGCTCTTATGTCTGAATAACCTACAAAATCAGGCACCCGGCAAAAATAAATGAAAACCTTCTTTTTGGCGTTTCTTTTTCAAGTCTTTTTTTGATAAAACACCTAAAGAAAACAATAAGGTAATAAAAAACGAAGTTTATTTATATATATATATTTAATTCTTTCCTTAGGTTCTATCTTTTTTGCTATAATTAAAGCGTTGCTATAGAAAGAGGCCAAACCCCATGAATGAAAATGAAGAAAATGAAAAAAAGACGGTAGATCAGACTGATAACTCTACTGCTGATAACACCATAGAAAAAACTACAAATCAAGCTACTGAAACTACTGAAGAGAATACAACTTCAGAAGCTAAAACCGGAGAAGAGAAAAAAGCTGAGGAAGAAACTCCTTTAGTTGATACTCCTGCTGACCATGAAGACAACAAACCGGATAGTATCGGCGGCGAATACAATGGCAAGAAAGGTGCTAATGACACCATTGACCAGTCGTATTTCAAGCCTATCAAGTATGTCAACGATTCCACTAGAACCATCGATGAAGATATTGAACTTACTCGTAAAACTTATATGGCCAAGATTGGTAAATCCAAGACTTGGGATATTGTCAGCATTGTTTTGATGGTTGTCTCTTTCGTGGCAGTAATTATCGTTTCCTTCACTATCAAGGATGAAAGCCTCAACTGGGTCATCTGGACGGTCATTGGTATTGCAGTAGCTGTCATTATCGGTTCTTTTGTCTTGGCTTCCGTCTTCAACAAGAAGAATTCCAAAGTCGCTGAGGAATACTTAGGCGTCTATGAAGATATGGTTAACGGCTACACCTTAACCGGACTCGATGTCACCGATCCTGTTTTATGCTCAAATGCTAAAATCAGCGATGAGGAAATCATCCAAGCTCATTATTTCCGTACTATCAATTCCATTCAGTCAAGAGCTTTAGTTGAAGGCAAGAGAAAAGACTTGGAGTTCCAAGTTGCTGAAGTAGCAGTTGTCATTCCTCCTAAGGATTTCGATGAAGTCAACGCTAAGCCGACTGAATTAGTCAATTTGGATGACACAGCTTATGTTCCTTCTCCAGTTCCTGGTGCCACTGTCACTTCAACTCAGGAACTTCCTGATAAGGATATGACCATGATTGACTTAGACCTCAACGGCGAAGTCAATGGCAATGACAAAGAAGCCAAGAAACGTCAGAAGGATAAAGAAAAGGCTGCTCAGAAGAATGCCGCCCCTCATAAGACATCCACTGGTTTGTTTGGTCGTATCTTCAGCTGGAAAATGTGTGTCAGTTCCGAAGAAGCCTTCATCATTTCCTACATGGGTGATAAGCAGTTCACGGTTCTTCCTGATTTCCTGACTGGCTTTGAAGCTGTCCATGTGCCAGGATTAAGAACTAATATTGTCGTCTACTGCGTCAATCCAACAGAAGCTGCCAAATTCTTCGATGAGGAAGGTGTAAAGATTCTTAACAGCATCACCGTTTCAATGACAGTCCAGTCAGCTTTCATCTCCATCAACTCCTATGGCAGCAAATTAGCCTTAACCTTAAGCGACGACATCATGTCCTTGCCTTTAAAGACTAGTCCGCATGTCGGAACCTTCGATGAGTTCAAGACCTCTGTCCATCAGATGTTTGCCTATGCTGATTATGTCGATTCTAAAAAGGATAAAATAGAAGCTTAAAAATATGAAAACCACAGAATATATCACCAATAGCGCCAATGAGACCAAAGACATCGCAACAAAGCTTGCCCTGTCACTTAAAGGCGGAGAAGTCATTTTGGCTACCGGTCCTTTAGGAGCTGGCAAGACCGCTTTCTGCCAAGGATTAGGAAAAGCCTTAGGCGTAAAAGGAATCATCAATTCCCCGACTTTCAACCTCATCAAGATCTACCAGGGAACTAAGTTCCAGCTCTACCATGTTGACTGCTATCGTCTTGAAAAAGCCGATGAAGAAAGAAAAGACTTAGGCTTGGATGAAATCTTAGGCGACAAGAATATCATCACCTACATTGAATGGCCGATGTTCGGAAACGAATATCTTCTCAATTATCATCCCATCATCAAAGTTGATCTCACTTATCTGGATGAAGAAAAAAGAAAGCTGGTAATCACGGATGAAAGATAATCAAACAGTCTCTTTATTCATTGATACGGCGACTAAGGCTTTGGCTGTCGGTGCTATCAAAGGTGAGACTTATCTCACTGTGGATATGGCTGATCCCAAGAAAGCTTTGGAAAGAACCCATTTAGGAATTGAATACCTGATGGATCGAGTCGGCTTTGCTTTAGCCGATGTAGATAATTTCTTTTGCCTTTTAGGACCTGGATCCAATACCGGAATCCGCTTAGGCTTAGCAATTCCAAGAACCATCTATGGCATTAATCCGAAGATTCATGTCTTTGGTGTTCCCACCATGGAATTGATGTTGTGTGAAGTCAAAGACGGTGTCAGTGTCTTATCCGATCGTGGGGGAAATCTCTTTGTCGGTAAGAAAGTAAACAGCCAGTACTCCTATGAGAAGGTCACTAAAGCAGATATTGACACCAAACTTAAAGACTATCCTCAGATTTATGTCGAGAAAGAAGATACCTTAGCTCATGAGGAACTGAAAGACCATCAGATTATTGATCTGAATGTTCTCTCTCTGATGATGAATCATCCTACTGTTTTTAAAGACTTCTCCTCTCAAGAAGAAGACTATCTTCCGGAATACGCTTTGAAGATATGATCAGTGTTGAAGAAGCGACTAGCAAGGACACTGAAACAATCTTCTCTTTATCAGCTGCCCGCATACTGGATAGTAAAACCACCTTAGAGGAAATAAAGTATTTTATCAACAATCCTGACTTCCTCGTCCTTGTCCTTAAGAAAGAGACACAAGTCATTGGTTATCTTTCTTTCCGGATTGAAGGTAAGGAAGCTGAAATCGATGAATTAGCTATTGCTACTGATGAA
>JBAXZY010000127.1:0-3517 GCA_041670045.1 Bacilli bacterium
ACGTGGTCCAGGGATTCCTGACGTTTCTTGGCACCTAAAATAAAGATCGACAATTCTTTTTTGATGTCTTCCTGACCGATATAGTCATTCAGGGTTTTGGGGCGAAGGGAAATATCAAGCTCATCCGAGTTTTCCTTCATCTCCTTGATGACTGTGCCTTCGGCATTATTGAGATTATCTTCCTGACTCATTTCGTTTGAATGACTTTTAAGGCTTTCGTCATATATTCTTCAGGTTTTAGGCCTCTTTCAGTGATCTGATCAAAAGCCGCCTGGATTTCCTTATCCCTAAAGCCCATGCCTTTGAGACCGTCATAAGCCAAGTCGAGGTTCTTTTCCCCGGTGTTGGATAAGTCCTTAGGAATGAAAAGCTTGCCTTTCAGATCAAGAATAATCTGACTGGCATTCTTTCTTCCAATTCCGGGCAATCTTACTAAATAACCTTCTTCGGCATTATTGATGGCATCCTCAAGGCGGTCGGTAGAAGAACCGGCTAAAGCAGCCAAGGCTGTTTTAGGTCCTATTCCTTTGACGCTGATGAGTTTCTGGTAAAGATCCTTTTCCTGCATAGTCTTGAAGCCCACGAAGAACTGATCATCTTCATGGCAGTAATAGGAAACAAACAAAAACATATTCTCACCGATAGGGTAATCCTCCGGATGAGAAACCAGGCAATCGTATCCGACCCCATGACATTCAATGACGACGGAGTTATTGGTGTGCATGGTGATCATTCCGTGCAGATAATAGTACATGTCTTTACTCCCTTCACTGATATTTTAGTCGGAGAGCGGATTTTTTACAAAAAACTGAAAAGATTATTCGTAGTATTCAAATTCAAAGCCATCTAAAACAATCGTGGCTCCGGTCTTTACGCCTAAATCATGAAGACGGTCGTTGACACCGATTCGATCCAGATATTCCGACAAACGGTCAATGCCTTCGTCGGTCTTGAGATTGATCAATTGCTTCGTACGGACGACTCGTTCACCAACGATCTCATAATAGCCGTCTTCCCGCTTGACAATCTGGAACTGCGGCTTGACACCATTGTCATGCTTATCGGCTTTATACACCTTCTCTTCTTCATCCATCGGATTAAGGCTTTGCTTCTTTTCTTCGACTTTGGAAGTTGAAACCAAGCCATAAAGCTTTCTAATCAGCGGTTCGAGTCCTTCTTTGTCCTTGGCGGAAATAATGAAGACTGGGTATTTGTCGCCAATCTGTTTCTTGAATTTTTCAATCAGACTGTCGTCCTTGACTAAGTCACACTTATTCAAAGCCACTACCATGGTTCTCTTCTCAAGATCAGGCTTATAGGTGAAAAGCTCATGGTTGATGGCTAAAAAGTCCTGATAAGGATCACGGCCGTTGGATAAGTCAATGATATGAAGAAGAACCCGGCAGCGTTCAATATGTCTTAAGAAGCTGAAACCAAGTCCTCTTCCTTGGCTAGCTCCTTCAATAAGGCCAGGGATATCAGCAATGACAAAGCTTTTATCTGGCTTGTAATAGCAAACGCCAAGCTGCGGCTCTAAAGTCGTGAAAGGATAGTCAGCAATAGCCGGATGGGCTCTAGTGGTGCTAGCCAAGAAAGTTGATTTGCCGGCATTTGGGAAACCAACTAAGCCGACATCAGCGATCAGTTTCAATTCAAAATAGAAAACCTTCTCCTGACCGGGCATGCCGTTTTCAGCAATGTTTGGAGTTCTTTTGACTGAACTTTTAAAGCAGGCATTGCCTCTTCCGCCTCTTCCGCCCTTAACGGCCAAGTATTTGTCACCGTCCCGATATAAATCGGCCAGCATTTCACCATTTTCATCTTCGATGACGGTTCCAAGAGGTACATGCAAAATGATATCTTTGGCATCCTTGCCATAGCATAATTTGCTTAGTCCGTTTTCACCATCATTGGCGCGGATGGTTTTGCCAAAGCGGTATTCCGATAAGGAATTGATTCCATTATCGGCCAATAAATAAATAGAACCGCCTTTGCCACCGTTTCCACCATACGGACCACCGGCTTCAACACACTTTTCCCGTCTAAAAGCAATGGCGCCATCGCCGCCTTTGCCAGAACAAAGAGTGACTTTTACTTTATCATTCATCTTATATACCTCCAAAAAGAAAATAAAGGCTTCGGGAGAGATCCCGAAGCCAGGTTTTCCTAGGTCCTAAAGCTTACTTAGAGCTGACTTCAGGCTTAGTAGGATAGACAGAAACCTTCTTGCGCTGACGGTCAAGTCGTTCATATTTGACATAACCATCGATCATAGCAAAGAGAGAATCGTCTCCTGCACGCTTGACATTGTTGCCAGCGTGGATCTTCGTTCCTCTCTGACGATAGATGATGGAGCCAGAATGGCACCACTGTCCATCACAGAGCTTAGCACCCAAACGCTGGGAATTGGAATCACGACCGTTCTTAGTGGAAGTGACACCTTTATGGGATGCGAAGAGCTGGATATCAAGTTTAAATCTTAAATTCATGTTAACCTTCTTTCCCGGAGACTGTTATTTTTACTTCGTTAGAATGCGATTGTTGAATCGTTTCCAATTGAATGATGAGTGTCTCCAGGACAACCTCATCATGAGCTGAGCAATCTTTGCTGACAATGATTTCAGAATCGCCGCTTTCAATCCTAATCTTATGACTGGAATCTTTAAGGGCGTTCATCGCTCCGACAAAGCAGGAAGAGACACCGGCACAAACTAGATCCTTGTTGAATCCAGCTAAGCCATGACCTTTGATGCTGAGTGAGGAGAGAGAATCATTATTGTCATAGACGACTCGGACTTGAATCATACCGCCTCTACAGATTAATAGCTTCGACAGTTAAAGCAGTGTAAGGCTGTCTGTGACCACGCTGAACTCTTAAGTTGCTCTTAGCCTTGTAGCGAAGAACACGAATCTTAGGTTCACGGCCGATCTTTACGATCTTAGCCTTGACAGTTGCGCCTTTAACAATCGGCTGACCGACAACAGTCTTGTCGCCTTCAACATAGAGAACCTGATCAAAAGTGACTTCGTCTCCGATTTCACCCTTAACCTTCTCCGTGTAGATGGTCTGTCCGACCTCGGCTTTGACTTGCTTGCCGCCAGTTAAAATGATAGCGTACATTAGCTTGCCTCCTTTCAGAAATTTTGTCTGAATACTCGCTATTGTGGTCCCAGCATTACTGGAGTTTAACCACTTCTAGGCGGTTGTAGGCTTATGGAGGCCATACAACGAAATAAATTATATACGAACAGGGGACAATAATCAACTTATTTTTTGCCTTTTGATTAGAATTGGTTTCATTCTATATATAAATAAAAAGCCTATTTTAATAACAAAGTTTTTTCCTGGTTTTTTAGTATCAAAAAAGGGCATCCTTTTGGGGATGCCCTTGATTTTTCAAAGAAGCGGCTGCAGGCTATCTTCCCCCGAGGGGTATTTTCGCCGCCGCGGCGCTTAACTTCCGAGTTCGGGATGGGATCGGGTGTGTCCGCCGGGCCATAACAGCCGCCTAGTACC
>JBAXZY010000128.1:0-3468 GCA_041670045.1 Bacilli bacterium
CTGGGATTATAGATTTTAGTTAAGAAGAGATTGATGATGGAAATTAAGGAAATCTTTACTTCTTGGTTCTTACTGGCTTGATACAAAGCCGTATAAGCTTCCAAGACATGAAGTGCCGTATTCATAGTTCTAGTAGCTAAGACTCCGTTCTCGGATAGCTCATCATTTGGCTTATAAAGGAAGAACTTGGTCTGCTCCTCTAAATAATAATGATTTTGATCCTTTTCACGGCATTTAGTCTCAATAGTCTTATAGAGATCAAAAGCAATATCCAATGCCTCAGTGTTTTTAGTGGCTAGAAAATAATGGGAGAGAGCATAGATTCCAAAGGCAATATTGTAAGTATGTTTAGTGGTATCAAGAGGGTTTCCAAGATAATCCAAACTCCAATAAAGCCCGCCGTTATCCTTATCGATAGCTTTCTTTAAGAAGTCAAAGGCCATTTTAGCGTAGTCTAAGGATTCTTTATTCTGATAATTCAGATAATACTCTGAGAAGAAATAGAGGATTCTGGAATTAAGAATTACACCTTTGTAGGCTTCTTTATGAATATTCAGATTGAAGTCCACTTCACCATAGAATCCACCGTTTTCCTTGTCAGCTAATTTCTTCCAAAATTCATATATTCTTATGGCATCAGTCTTAGCAATGCAAGTAGTATCCATAAGATTATCTTCCAAGGTCAGAATCGGAAGGATCAAGACGGGAATTGTTTTTAATGTAATCTAAGATTTCATCCACGTAGCCAAAAGCCATGCCGACATAAGAATCAGCGGCTCCATAATAGAGAACTAAACGGTTTGTATCCTGATCCTGCATAGTCGCACAGGGGAAGACCACATTAGAAACAAAACCAGCTTCCTCATAAGGCCTTTCCGGAGTAAGAAGGAAATTCTTGCAGCGATACAAGACTTTAGAGGGATGATCAATATCCAGAATAGCAGCCGACATCGAATAGACATAACCGTTGCAGGTTCTAGTGACACCATGATAGAAAAGCAGCCAGCCGTCCTTAGTCTCAATTGGGGCCGGACCAGCTCCGATCTTCAAGGACTCCCACCATTCCTTAGATGGAGACATCACATGTCTATGATGTCCGTAATAGACTAAATCCGGTGACTCCGAAAGGAAGATATCACCAAAAGGTGTATGAGAAGAATCACTGGGGCGAGAGAGAAGCAGATAATTGCCATTGACTTTGCGAGGGAATAGAACCGCATTTCGATTAAAGGGAATGAAAGGATTCTCCATTCGGACAAAAGTCTTAAAATCCTTTGTCTTCATCAATCCGATGCTGGCACCGTAAAAGTCAAGACAGCAAATAACATAGTAGGTGTCTTCAACTTTCACAAGACGGGGATCATAGTAGTAATACGATTCAACTGGTTTGCCTTCCTCATCGACAAACTTTAAAGGTTCCTGGTCGAAATTCCATTTGATGCCATCATCAGAATGACCTAGATAGAGAACCGTAACACCATTGACTCTCTCACCTCTGAACACACCGATGAATTTGCCATTGAAGGGAACAACGGCGGAATTGAAGATACGTCCTACTCCTGGTACCGGATTTCTTTTAGTAATCGGATTCTTAGAGTAACGCCATAAGGGTGATTCACCCTTTTCTTTTCTTTCTTCAAAAGGGATGTTAGGTAAAGAATAGCCGTTAATTAAAGCTTTTTTCATGTTTATGATATCCTTTGTTGATATTAAGAATTAACTCTTGACGGCTCCGGAAGTAAGTCCAGAGTAGATTTGTTTCTGCAAGAAACAGAAGACAACAATAGTCGGAAGAATTGCAATTACGACAGCGGCACAAATCGTACCCCAGTCAGCACCAAACGAAGAATTCATTGAATTCAGATAAGTGGAAACATTGAAATGGGAAGTCATATAAAGGGATGGCATATAGAAGTCGTTATAGAAGGAGATTCCTTTAATAATGCAGACAGTTGCAATAGCCGGTTTCATCAATGGGAAGATGATCCTGAAGAAGACACTGAAGTAGTTGCAGCCATCAACCAAGGCAGCTTCATCCAAATCCTTCGGTAAGTTGTCTAAGAACTGAAGGAAAATATAGACGGAGATGATATCAGTTCCGGAATACAACAGAATCAGTGCCCAGGGTGTATCGACGAGGTTCATTTTGGAAATCAATCCAAAGATTGAAACCTGCATAGTGACACTTGGAACAATGGAGGCAATAAGGAACAAAGCTTTTAAGGTTTTCTTGCCATGGAAGTCGAAACGGGAAAGAACATAAGCGACAAATGAACCCGATAAAACGGTGAAGATGATAGAAACAACTGAAATCAGGATCGTCCAGCCAAAGGCCGTCCCTAAAGTTGAAGCATTAGAAGTCTTCGAGGCTTGAAAATACCAGGCATCAGCATAGTTAGCCCATCTTCCATCACTGAAAAGAAGTGAATTCGTATTGAAAATCTCTTCATTGGTTTTCAAAGAAGCCACAAAAATGATATAGATTGGAATAATGACAATTAAGGCAGCAATGACTAAGGACAAATACATCAAGACGGTCAAGAAAATCTGTACTGGTGTTTTCTTGTAATGCACCGCTTTTTCCGTCTTGTGATGATTGTTAGCCCAGCTGGTCTTGATTCTTGAAAAGACTGCGTTTTCCCTAATTAATCAGCCCCCGCTTTCTTTTCAAAGGTCTTCTGAATAATAGCAATGAAGCAGACAATGATCAGCATGACAATGCCAAGGGCACTGGCTAAACCCACATCACGTCCGACAAAGGCGATGTTAATAGTCTTCATAATGAATGTCTGAGTGTAGGTATTGTTTGGAGTCATGATATAAGGAATTTCGAAGACCTGAACAGCTCCATTGACAGCCAAGATCAGATTGAGGAAGACAATGTTCTTGATTTCCGGAAGAAGAATATGAAGGAATTGCTGCCATTTGCCAGCTCCATCAATCTCACTGGCTTCGATTTCATCTTTGGAAACGGATTCCATCGTACCGGCAAACATAACCATATTGTTTCCTAAGTATCTCCAAACGGAAATAAAAGCTAGGACTAAGTTAGCCCTCCAGAAACCGTTGAACCAGGATACCGATTGTCCGCCGCAGGCCTCAATAAGGGAATTCATCACACCCTGAGCCTGACTATCATTCTTAAAAATCAAAAGCCACATCAAGGAAATAGCTACACCATTCAATAATAATGGAATGAAGATGACGGCTTTAAAGAAATTGGATCCCCAGGGTCTGAAGTAGAAAATAGTTGCAAAGTAGAGAGCGATAGCAATATGAACAAAAGATCCCAGCAAATAAACACCTGACACGGCCAGAGGTTTCCAGTATTCCGCACTATGGAAAATCTGATAATAGTTATCGACGAATAATTCATCGGCGCCATTGCCTACTACTAAAACCGGGTTTGTATCTGTGAACCCTTTATAGTGGTAAAGCGAGTATTTGACCATATCGACCAAAGGCACA
>JBAXZY010000129.1:0-3435 GCA_041670045.1 Bacilli bacterium
AAGACTTCCGGTTGGCTATCTGACTGACTTCAAAGTCACGGTTATCTAGTTTCACCATCGCATCATAAGCTGAGTTGACTCCCTGGATGCTTAAAGAGGCGGCCACTTTTTCAATGAAAGAGACGTTGAATTCACCCTTGGTTCTTTTCAAAGAGTAGTCCAAGACCACATTGATTATTGGATTAGAGAATCCGGACTGGGTTTTTAAATTTTCTAATTCCTTCAACATAAATGAAGGGGGATTGGCATTCATTCTTAAGGATAAATATTCTTTGGGCGTGATACTATTAAAGGCCTCTAAGTAACGGGAAGCCTCACTATCCCCGTAGACTTTGTCGTCTCCTGAAGTAGTGTTTACCCGGCGGTATTGATTGAGATTGCGGGCATCATCGATAAACCCTTTTAAAACGAATTGGTTATCAGTGCTAGTGTTTTTAATAATCAAATCTGTGGCATTCTTTTCATCCAAACCATATAAAATACAGGTAGAAACAATATCGTTAAGACTTTTATTGATGGTTTTGGTTTTGAACTGATTGTTTTTCAATAAACTCAGCAAGGTGTCTTTGCTAAAGCCCGACTGGCTTTTGTATTTCTTTTCAGAGAAACCAGCATCATCGGCTTTCAAAGAGGGATCATCCCCTTGCAAGTCTAGAGAAAACACATCTTTGAACTTCGTAGTCACATCTTGATAATCTTGGCTTAATGGAGCTTCCGAAATCTTAAAGAATCCTAGTAACTCAACATATTGCTTTTTGCCGACATTCGTCGATAAGGAAGCTTTTAATAGAACATCGGAGAAGAACTTCTTAGGACTGGCCGGAGGAAGAACTTTATAAAGATAGGTTACGTTAAGTGCACCAGCTGAATCTTTATCTTCTTTTCTAAAAGTCTCCATTAATCCGATGCCTTCAAGCAAGCTTCTGGCAGTCAAGAAATCACTGTCCGAGAATTGCAGCAGGGAAGTCAGTTCGGAATTAAGAAAATAGCCTCTGGTTTTAACTAAGTCCGTTAAATCATAAAGCATGTGATATAAGGCATAGGCATCGCTTTTAAGAATAGGAAGATACAAAAAAGAAAGGACTTCTTCGTCCAAAGGTGAAAGGGAAAACGAACGGTAAAGCGAAAAACGGGAATTCTTTTCAATTATTTTCATATTTTGCCTATAAACTTTGCCTCGATAATTATTATATTGCTAAGACTTTTAATTATTAACAAATATTGATAAAATATACTAGATAATTTTCGCTTATGGGAAATCCATAAGCAGGACTATCGCTTCTGTATCAAAGGAGATCCACTAATGAATTACAGAATCGATAAGAAGACGAAGATAGTTTGCACTATTGGTCCGGCCAGCCAGGATAAAGAGATTCTCCGTAATCTTCTCTTGAATGGTATGACTTGCATGAGACTTAACTTCTCACACGGGACCCATGATGAACATTTGAAGAAGATCCAGACTATGCGTGATTTGGAACAGGAAGAAGGAATCATAGTTCCTATCTGCCTAGATACCAAAGGTCCGGAAATCCGTACCGGCTTATTTGATGGCGGTCAGGCCTGTTTCAAGAAAGATGACGAAATCCGAATCTACATGGGAACTGACAAAGTAGGCAACAATAAGGCATTCGGTGTTACCTATGTCAATTTATACAATGACGCCAACGTCGGCTCAGTTCTTCGTCTAGATGATGGTAACTTAGAGCTTTTCGTTACCGGAAAAGATGCCAAAAAACATGAGCTGATCTGCAAAGTCGCCAATGACCATGTCTGCAAGGACCGCCGAGGCGTGAATTGCCCTGGTGCCCATTTGACCATGCCTTACCTTTCCGAACAGGACAAGTCCGATTTGATCTTCGGCTGCCAGCAGCATTTGGATTTGGTTTCCGCTTCCTTTATCCGTAATGTCCAGGATGTCCGTGATATCCGCTCGTTATTGGATGCTAACGGTGGCCGGAACATGATGATTTTCTCCAAGATTGAAAACACCGAAGCCATTGAAAACTTGGATGACATCATCCGTGAATCCGATGGCATCATGATCGCCCGTGGCGACCTTGGAATAGAAATTCCGCCTGAAATGGTGCCGGTCTACCAAAAATATATGATCGACCAGTGCCGTAAATTCGGTAAACCGGTCATCACTGCTACTCAGATGCTCGACTCCATGATCAGGAATCCGTTCCCGACTAGGGCTGAGGTGTCAGATGTAGCATGGGCTATCGATGAAGGAACCGATGCTGTCATGCTTTCTGGAGAATCAGCTAGCGGCCAATACCCGGTTGAATCCGTTCAGATGCAGGCGCGTATTGCTAAGACGATTGAAAAACGTTTCAACTATGAATCTTCAACTCATGAAGCTTTTGAGACTTCCAACAAAACCGTTAACGATGCTATTGCAACAGCTGTCTCTGATACCGCTCAGATTATCGGTGCCCAGATGATCGTCTGCTTCTCTGTCAGTGGATCAACGGCTGTTCGTATCTCAAAGACTCGTCCGATCTGCCCTGTTTTTGTTGTTTCTTCGGACTTAGATACTTTGAAGCATACCATGCTCTATTACGGTAACTATCCATATCATGTTAAGAAGGTGCCTCAGTTTGTCGAAGAAATGGAAGTTCTTTCTTTAAAGATTGCTAAAGACTATGCTTTGCCTTCCGGAAGCAAGATCATTCTTACCGGTGGCACTCCTGTCGGTGCCGGAAAGACTAACTTCATGAAGGTTCTGACTTTGACTGAGAATGGGTTGGCTGATCAGGAATAAAGGATAAATAAAATGGAAAAGCATCAAGTTATTGCCATTGACTGTGGCGGAACTAATCTCCGTGTCGCAGTCGTAGATGAAAACCTCAACATCTTGGCGGTTAGAAGAGTGGCTACTGTCCGTGATGATGGCCATAAAATCTACTTAGCTATGAAAGGCCTGATAGAAGATGTCCAGAAGGAAGCCCATCTCAAAGAAGTTTCTTCCATCGGTATTTCTATCTGTGGCACGGTTATGCATAATAAGGTAGGCCGCTGTGGCAACTTAGGATTGCCTGAAGGATACGATTTCGTATCTGAATTCAAACGTGACTTCCCTAATAGCTGTCTGAAGATTGCTAACGATGCCAATTGCTCCGCCTTAGTTGAAGCCTTATATGGCGCCAACAAAGGTTTGACTGATTCAGCCTTCGTCACCATCTCTTCCGGCATTGGAGTCGGGGTTGTCTATAACCATGAGATGATCGATCTTCCTTTGGAATGTGGTAGAACCATCAGCGAATATCAGGGAAAGCTATATGAAGATGAGTACCTCTTATCCGGCAATGGCTTAGTCCGTCTTTCCAAGATGAATGGGTTGGAAGTCAAGGATGGAGCCGAATTCTTTGATTTAGTCCGCAAGCATGATGACAAGGCTTTGAAGGTCTACAATATCTGGCTCAAACGCCT
>JBAXZY010000130.1:0-3424 GCA_041670045.1 Bacilli bacterium
CTGATGATCTGATAGCCTTTTTCTTTCAAGCCATCCAAAACTTTCAGATAGCTTTCTTTGATGAGGGGATCACTGATTCCATCCATGATGGCTTTGAAGTAGCCGACCTTCTTTAAGGTCTTATGTCCGAGAACATAATTCTCGAATTTCTCATTCTTCCGGTAAGAAGAAGACATATCCTTCTTGTCATGTCCGCTGATAGCGGATAAGACATAGGAGGCATCCAAAACATTGCGGGTAAAGTAACCGATGGCATCTAAAGAAGGAGCAAAGGGGAATAGGCCATAACGGGAGACACGTCCCCAAGTCGGCTTAAAACCGACTAAGCCAGCATGGCTGGCAGGTTTTCTGACCGAATCGCCGGTATCCGAACCTAAAGCTAAAGGTGCAATGCCTAAAGCCATGGCGCTAGCAGATCCACAGGAGGAACCGCCAACGATTCTCGTTTTATCATACGGATTAGGAGTTGAGCCTTTATGGCCAGTCGTCCCGGTTCCGCCCATAGCCAGTTCATCCATAGTAGTCTTAGCAACTAAGATCATGCCGGCTCTCTTCAATTTGGAAATGACAGTGGCATCAAAAACCGGAACATAACCGTTAAGAATATTCGAGGAAGCAGTGGTTTCAAGACCCTTAGTGGAATAGTTATCCTTGGCTAAGAAAGGAATGCCTTTCAAAGTCTCATTCGGTTTGACTTCCTTGATTTTCTTAGCTTCATTGATGGCAGCTTCGAAATCAGTGGCTTCAAAGCAATTGCAAATATCGGCTTTAACGCCTTCGATGCAATCATTGACCAAATCCAAAGAAGTGACTTTTCCAGCCACTAACAGCTCATGAAGTTCAGTAAGGCTTTTATTCATCAGTTTCGTCATTTTTGTTACCTACAACTTTCGGAAGCTTGACCTGATCACCTAAACGGGTATGACAGTTAGCAAGCTCAGCTTTGCTGTCTAAGGGCTTGGACGGTTTATCGTCCCGCAGAATCTTCTGATGTTCGCTGTAAGGGAAGGTCATCGGCTCAGCATCGTCAACGCCTTTGATGCTCTTCAGAAAATCAATCTGGGCTAAGACCGTAGAGAATTCCTCATAGATGAGATCGGCTTGTCCGGGATTGAGATTGAACATCATGTTAGTGGCGCATTTCTCAATAACTTCTTTCGTGACTTTGATCATTTTTTTGCCTCAAAACAATTAATTATATATCAATTCCCTTTAGGAATTAACAAACTTAGACGCTTTGCTTCTTCTCAGCTTCTTCAATAAGGGGAGTAATCGTAGCTTCATCATAGATTTTAAGACCAAGTTTGACGGCTTTGTCGTATTTGCTTCCAGGAGCATCACCGACTAAAACAAAGTCGGTGGCCTTAGAGACAGAAGAAGCCGAGTGGGCACCTAAAGCCTCGAGTCTTTTAGTCATCTCCTCCCTAGAAACCGATAAGGCGCCAGTCAAGACAAACTTCAGGTTCTTGAAGTAATTGTCCTTAGCTTCCTTGATGGGATTCAGAAGAGAAAAATTAAGTCCGTAACCTCTAAGTCTTTCGATGATTGCCTTATGGCTCTCATCGACAAAATAAAAAAGTATCTTATTGGCTGTCGTTTCTCCTACGTCCTGCAAGGAACTAAGCTCCTCTAAGGATGAAGAAGCTAATTTGTCTAAAGATCCGTAGTGATTGGCTAGGACAATTGCCGTCTTTTTGCCGACTAGTGGAATAGCAAGTCCGCAGAGAAGCATATAAAGATCGTTCTTCTTTGAATTCTCAATGCTGTCAAACAGAGTGGCACAGGTCTTTTCGCCGATTCCGTCCATCATCATCAAATCACTCTTGTGATCTTTCAGGGCATAGAAGTCGGGTACTTCTTTGACTAAGCCTTCATTGAACAGGGATTCGACTAATTTTTCACCTAAACCATTGATGTCCATGCCTTGATCGGAGCAGAAGAAGATGAGACGGTTGATGTTTCTTGAGGGGCAGGAGTTGTTGGTGCAATACGTTTGTCCCTGAATCCTAGTGAGTGTCTGATGGCAGTACGGACAAGTGGTCGGGAACTGATAAGGAAGAGCATCCTTGGATCTTCTTTCCAAGACCACTTTCTGGACTTCCGGTATGACATCGCCGGCTTTATGGAGCGAGACAAAATCACCGATTCTAATATCCAAATCCTTAATGAAGTCCTCATTATTCAAGGTGGCTCTTGAAATCAAACTCCCAGCTACTCTAACCGGTGTCAAGACTGCAGTAGGAGAGACTCTTCCCGTCCTTCCAACCGAGATTTGAATATCTTGAAGCTGAGTTATCTGCTCTTCAGGTGGGAACTTATAGGCAATCTCCCACTTAGGTGTCTTCATCGTATAACCGATGGTATCGTACAAAGTCATATCATTGACTTTGATGACTAGGCCATCAATGTCATAGTCCAGATGCGGACGCTTTTCGTGGTATTCGTGCATATAGGCAATCACTTCATCGATGCCATGGACCAGCCTTCTTTCAGGATTGGTCCTGAAGCCTAAGGAATGGATATAGTCCAAGGCTTCGCTGTGCTTCTTGAACCCTAAGGCTAAAGCATCCGGAACATAATACCACCAAGCCTCTAAGTGCCTTTTAGCCGTAATCTTGCTGTCTAACTGACGCAAAGAACCAGCGGCGGCATTTCTGGCATTGGCAAAAAGGGCCTCACCGGTCTTGCTTCTTTCATCATTCAAAGCCTTCAGGGAGGCTTTAGGCATATAGACTTCACCCCGCACTTCTAATTCCCGGGTATCGTCAATATGAAGCGGAATTGAAGGTATTGTCAAAACATTATGAGTGACGTCTTCACCGACTGAGCCATCCCCACGAGTGGAGGCAATCTGAAGATTGCCGTCCTTATAGATGATGGAGCAGGCCAAGCCATCGATTTTAACTTCGCACATATACTCGACTTTATCTAAGCCGGTGGCTTTTCTGACCGTCTCATCAAAATCATACAGCTCATCTTCGTTGAAGACATCGGCGATAGAAAGCATATATTTCTTATGAGTGACTTTCGGGAAAGAAGAAATCACACCTCCGCCTACACGGCTAGTGGGGGAGAGTTTATCCTTCAGGTCCGGTCTTTTATGTTCGAGCAACTGCAGCTCTTCCATCATCTGATCATATTCAGCATCACTGAAGGAAGGATTGTCTTTGACGTAATATTCGTAGTTGGCTTGATTTAAAAGCTTAGTCAGTTCCTTAACACGGTCTTTTTCCTTATCAATCGGTTCCATTTATTTTTCATCCTCCCGCATCTTTCTAAAAGCCTTAAAGCCGACCATCAGCTTCTTCTGACCAAAGGGATCAGGGAAGACAACTACAATGTAATGGCCATCACCGGTGACTTCTTTGACATTACCAACACCAAAGGAAGTATGGATGACCTTATCGCCGACATGATAGACTTC
>JBAXZY010000131.1:0-3307 GCA_041670045.1 Bacilli bacterium
AACCGGAGATCAGATTACTAATATTTATCAGGAATACCATCTTCCTAACAATACCGTACTGGAATTTCCTTCGACTGCCAATAGAACTACTTTGACTGCCTATATAAATATTAATGATGGTGTTGACATCAACAGTGCTACCTTGGATGACCTGACGAATGATTCCATCTCCTACGCTGTTCAGGATGTCATTCAAAGACGTTATTTGACTGACACTATTGGAAACACGTACCTTAGTACCGACGGTGAGTTCGCTTCTTTCAAAAACTTAACTGCTGCTGAAGATTCTTACCGTAACATCTATCTTACTTATGTTTCGGCAAGTGATAATTCCACTAAGTCCGTCACCTTAAAGTCTCCGGCTTTGAAAAACACCGATACTAACGGCGATTATTATTACACCTTTGAAAAGATCGGTATCTCTAATTTCACTTATGAGGCTATGCTTTCTAAAGGTGAAGCCTGGGGAGCTACCGGAAATACTTTCGGAAGACTGTTTGTTGGAATCTATGATGCCGTTGGCTCACTGTTTACGCCAAGTGGCTGGAAGAATGTCGGCGGTATCATTTCCGTCTATAAGATGTCAGCTTCAGGAGTCACCTCTGGATCAGCTGGCTACTTCTTACTTCTTTGGGGCTACATCTCCTTGAACTTAGGATGCTTCAACTTACTGCCTTTCCCTGGTCTTGATGGCTGGCAGACCCTGATTGCTCTTCTCGAAACCATTTCCAGAAAGAAATTCTCCAGCAAGTTCAAGAACATTGCTAACAACGTCGGTCTTATTATTTTGATGGTCTTAGCTGTTCTCCTGATTGTTAAAGACATTGTAGTCTAAACTATAAAACCAGCACTAAAAAAGCACGTCTAGAGGAAACCCTCTAAGACGTGCTTTTTATCAGAAAATGGAATGGGAATTCGGAATTAATTTACTTGATTTCAATCGGCTGATCATCGACCTTATTCTCGACCGGTTTGATAACGGTCACAGTTAATAGGCCATCAGCCAAAGAGGCTGAGATGTCACTTCTCTTGACATCGTAGCCAACAAAATAGCTTCTCGAATAAGCACCGCTGACTCTTTCAGTATGAACATACTTTCCAGAGCCTTCCTTGGAATTCTTATTCATCTGAGCATCAATAGTCAGATAGCCTTTGGCGAAGTCGATCTTGATGTCTTTCTTATCGATTCCAGGTACCTCAACATCTAAACGGTAATCCTTTCCTTCATCCTTAATATCTGTTCTCATCAGATTGGTATTAGAAATGAAGTCAGTCGGGAAGTCATCATTGAACAATGAGAAGAAAGGTCTGAAGAAACCAAATTCACCGGTGTTGCTCTTAGCAACATTAGCCGTAGCCTTCTCACAGCCGCATCCCTTCTCATCCTTGACGTCCTTACCATCCTTGATAGCAACATTCTTCTTTTCAATCATAAGCCACAGCCTCCTATTTATTTTATTTCTTAGCACTCTCTTATCTCAAGTGCTAAATATAGTATACATGAAAATTAGCAGTTTTCAAGTAAAAGTGCTAAATATTTTTTATCAATATGAAAAAGTACCTAATAATAGGCACTTTACGGATAAAAATAAATTTAAAAAATATTATTTTCTTTTCTTTATGAGCTCATTATATTGGTCTAAAGTTAATCCACAGCCGCCTAAAATGACCTGTTTATTCACTTTAGGTGTGAACCTAAGATCGTTTTCTATTGGGGTTAGGCCACAAGCTAGCATTACTTTTTTGCTGGCGATGTTTTCTAATTCATAATAAGCTAAGATAGTCTTCCCTTTCATTAGGCAGAAGAAGTAATCGATGATGGCTTTGAAGGCTTCAGTCATATAGCCTTGATTCCAGAAGGCTTTTCCTAAGACGTATCCGACTTCCATACAATCGTTAGGCTTATTTCTTAAATCAATGCTGCCTATGACTTCATCTTTCATTTCCTGCTGGCAGATAGCCCACTGGTAATGGGTATTAGTCTGATACTGATCTATGAATGATAATAGGAAAGCTTCCGTCTGCTGAACGTTCTCATGTTTGTTCCAGGTGAGGTACCTAGTCACTTCTTCATCGGAACAGTAATTTCTGAACATGCTAGAAGCATCCTCTTTTTTAAAGGGACGCAGAAGCAGTCTTTTGGTCTGAATAGGCAATGTTCCAATGTTATTCATAGAAGTCCTTTGTTTCTACTTATATTATAAGGTGAAAGACATTAATTAGGATATCTAAAAAGAAATAGTATCTGAAATTGCCTTTTTGAAAAACTAAAAAGCTAGTATAGGATAGTCATTTTCATAGTTAGCTTTACTGATTGAAAAAGGAAGTTGTTTACCTATCCTTGCTATTAGCTCATATTCGTTTAAAATTAATAGGCGAGGAAATATCAGATGGATGAACTTTTAGGTCGCTTTTTGAAAAAAATAGGAATCACTGATTTAAAGCCTTTCAATGAAGGATCTTTTAGCAAACTCCAGAACGATAAGGACAATAACAGGATTATCGCCACTATCAAATTGCTTCATTATCTTAGCTATGATGCATACGATAATCTTTTCACCTGCATATCGACCTTTACGGCTCATGGCGGCTTTTCAATGGACATTTCTTTCACCTATGAAGAAGAGACAGAAGGCTTCCCTCGATTATTAGAAGAATTCAAAGAGAAGCAAAACTGCACCATGCTTGATGATGTCACTTTCTTTGAGAGTGAAAAGAAAGTCTTATTCTATTATGCGACTGCCTCTGGCGCCACGGAGATTACTGATGAAGCTCGAAAGCTAAGGAACTTCCTGGACTCCATATCATCAAAGTATCAGGTTATGACTCAGGAAAAAGTCTTCATTAATAATGGCTTTGCGGAGAAAAGAGACCAACAGTATAAAGCAACCTCTCAGGCCGCTTTTGCAGCTTTCAAGAAGGATGAAGAAATCAACACCAACTATCAGCCCTGCAAACTGAAGGATATCGAAAATTTCCGAATGGTGATTGTGGAAGGAACAATCTTCAAGTTTGAGGATAAAGTCATCCGCAAGAACAATCATACTTTAAGAACCATCGAATATTTCGACGGCTCTGATTCTATATCCTCGGTTTTATTTGAAGGCAAGAGGATGACAATTGACGAGATTATGAAGTATAAAGTCGGAGTCAAAATTCGGGTCAAGGGAAGACCAACTCATGACCCCTACTCTCATAATCAGCTGGTTTTGAATGTCGACCATATTGAAATACTTCCACCTGACCCTTTAAGAGAAGACACTTATCCACGTAAACGAGTGGAATTGCATCTTCATACAAAGATGTC
>JBAXZY010000132.1:0-3302 GCA_041670045.1 Bacilli bacterium
CCGACCATACCCAGCACTGCTACAGTAAGAGACAATGCTACTAAACTGCTTCTCATTAACTTTTTCATGGTTTCCCTCCTTTAAGTTAACGCTAGACACAACTATTATTATACTCAGAAAATCATCCCTTGATGCCGGCACGTCCCGTGCCCGACATGATGTATTTCCTGAAGATAATAAATAAAACAAGTAACGGCACAACCGTCAGAACTGAGGCACACATCTGCCAGCTATACTGAGTAATCATGACTCCATTTGGATCTTCAAGAGCCAAGGCTTCACCTCTGATAGCAACTGAGATCAGCCAGTTATCTTGGCTATTGACAACTAATTTTGGCCACACATAGGCGTTCCAGGAACCGATGAGACTGAGAATGAAGATAGTAATCAAGGTCGGTTTAGCCAATGGTACCATCACCTTCCAGAGATAATCCCAATCGGATTTGCCATCGACTTTAGCAGCCAGATACAGTTCATTAGGTATCTGCTTGAAGTTCTGTCTTAATAAGTAAATATAGAAGACACTGGCAATAAAAGGCAGAATCATAACTGCAAAAGCCTGGATTGTCGTCTGCTTGTTACCAATCATACCTAAGTTTGACATAGTGGTGTAGTTAGAAATAACCATCATCTCACCCGGAATCATCATCGTACCTAAGAAGGCAGTAAATAATAAATCACGGCCAGTGAATTTAAGTCTGGCAAAGGCATAAGCACTAAGAATTGTAACCAGCAGAGAAAGACAAGTTGTTGAGATACCGACAATCAAAGTGTTGCCGACATATTTGCCGTAGTTGAATCTTTCCAAGGTACTAGTGTAGTTAAAGGCGATATTCTCCCATAGATTGCCTTCACTTGGTAAAAAGTCTCCTTTGATCAATTGGCTTTCCTGCATGAAGGAACCAAGAATCATATATAAGAACGGGAAGATAACTATAGCAGCAGCAATGACAATCAACGCATAGACAATGACAAGACCGATCACCTTGAGGACTTTATCGTTCTTCTCAGTCTCTTTGACGGTGTTGCTCTTGCCAGGAATGATTAAATCAAGCTGGGTTGTAACTCTAGGTACTCTCATATTAATAATGCACCCTCTTCTTAGATACCTGCATCTGAATTACGGTAAACACCATAATGATAGCAAAAAGAATGACAGCAGCCGCGGCTGCATACTGCAGCTGAGAGCTACCGGAAGATAATTTATCGTAAATATAGTAAACAACTGTATATAAATCAGGAACATTGCCATTAGAAGTATATTTACGGTTGAACAAACCGATTACGGCATTGTATTCCTTGAAGGCACCGATAAAGGAAGTAATCGTAATATAAAGAATCTGAGGAGAAAGAAGCGGAATTGTGATCTTCATTGCTGTCTTAGTTTTACTGGCTCCATCAATCTTAGCCGCCTGATAATACTGTTTATCAATACCCTGCAAGCCACTGGAGAAAATCAGAATCTTATAAGGTAAGGCCGTCCAAATAATATAAAGACAGAGAACCACCATGGCATGACCCCAGGTAGCGCCCTGAGAAACCCAAGAGACATCTAAGCCAAACAAACGGTTGAAGATTCCGCCATCACCGAAAATGATAGCGAAGACCATACCGACAGCAATGACATTAGTGACATAGGGCATGAAGAAAATCGTCTGGAAGAAACTGCGGCAGGCCTTGATGCCGTTCAGGAGAATGGAGATGAACAAAGCCAGAATGACCGAAATCGGAACCGTCACGAAGGTAATAATCAAAGTATTGGTTAAAGCCGATGGCTTTCCCCAAGCAACAAAGGTCGTATCCTTGACTCCTGATCCTTCAATTCTTTCAGTCAGTCCTAGAACTACACCGTAGTTATCAAACGTAAACCCGGAATTAGCTCCGGTAACGGAGTTGTAGTCCTTCATGAAAGAGATAACGAAGGTGTTGATCAAAGGGAAGAACGTAAAAACTGCCATCAGAATCAGAACTGGTGCTAGATAAAGCCAAGCCTTCCAATTATTTTTTTCTTCCATGGTATTCCTTACAAATAGATTCTTTCCTGAGTGTTGTGATCAAAGACGAAAATCTTCGTAGGACGGACACCGAATTTAATACTGCCTGGTTTAGCATCAATATCTGAATCAATGATGATCTTGATCCGATCACCGATGAGATACGGACTGGAACAGACCAAAGATAAATCTCTTCCCATTGTAACTACTTCGTTGCAGGTAAGAGTCAGAGTCTTCTTTTCCTCAGCTATTTCATCAGCTAATAAGAAGCCTTCCGGTCTTAATCCGACAAAGACAGGGCCATTAGTAAGCTTCTTAGAAGAAGTGAAGATCTTCTCCCCACCGATATAAATACCATTATCCTGAATCGTGCCTTCAAAGATATTGATAGGCGGATTACCTAAGAACTTAGCGACAAAGAGACAATCCGGGTCACGATAAACATCCTGAGGATGAGCCATCTGCTTCTGTTTGCCATGTTCCATAACCACGATATCATCACAGATAGACATAGCTTCTTCCTGATCGTGAGTGACAAAGATAGTAGTAATCTTCGTCTTCTGCTGAATTCTTCTGATTTCCTCACGGGTTTGGATTCTAAGTCTGGCATCCAAATTGGAAAGAGGTTCATCGAGAAGAAGAACACGAGGCTTCTTAACTAAGGCTCTGGCAATAGCGACACGCTGCTGCTGACCACCGGATAATTCACTGGGTTTACGATCCAAATAATCCTGAATCTGGACTAGTCGGGCTGCGTCTCTGACGCAGGCATCGATTTCATCCTTAGTCAATTTACGGGTGATAGGAGTGGTCTTACCATCTTTCAGGACTTCATATTTGTCATTCAAGTCTTTGCCCATGGCTTTGACTTTAGTGATTTCCTGATTTAAAAGATCATGATAATTCTTAGTGAGTGATTCACTTAAAGACTTGATTTGCTCATCAGGTGTGCTTTGGAAGTTGAACTTAAAGACCGTCTCAGCGACATATTTGCTGATTTTATAAGCTTCACAGAGATCGAATTCCGCATAAGCTTTCTTAACTACCAAAACATCCGAAACCGTTTCAGGCTGAGTTTTGTCCTTGTTGATTAGCTTCTTCAATCTATCCAAATGCTCGGTAAGCTTAGTTTCTTTCTTTTCAACGGCACTATCCAAAATAATCTTCTTGATCTTCAGAGGATCTTTAAGAATATCGATTAAAGTAACATATTCCAAACATTTGAAGTCTTTTTCGTTTTCTGCTACTCGGAGATTAGTTAGCGGAAACGCAATGTTCTTGTAAACCGTCATATGAGGATACAAAGCA
>JBAXZY010000133.1:0-3288 GCA_041670045.1 Bacilli bacterium
GGAAATACGTTTGTTAATCTTCTCAACCTTTTCCGGGATAATATCAACAGCAAAAACTTTGTTGTGCTGAGACAACAAAGTAGCCAAAGACAAACCGACATAACCTGTTCCACCAACTGCAATCAGTAATTCAATTTTTTTCATTTTATTAAAAGCCTTTCAACATATTGATGCCAATACAAAATACTCAGTTATTCAGTACTTTTTTATAAAGCTTAAAAACCTTATCTGTGTTTGAATTAATAGAAAAACACTCTGTTGCTCTTTGATAACCAGCATTGCCAAAAACATTTATAGTTTCTTTATTGTCAATAAAGAAAGCCATTTTTCTTGCTAAATCGGTTGGTTTTCCGGATTCATACAAAAAACCGGTCTTATTATCAAGGATTATTTCAGGTGTTCCGCCAGTATTAGTTCCTATGACTGGCAACTTAGCAAACATATATTCAACAGTCACTCTTCCAAAAGCTTCGCAAAGCGAAGAAACAATGCCAATATCGAATTCATGTAATTTAGAAGATGCGTTTGGTAAATACCCGTTCAAAGTAATGAAATCAGACAAATTATTTTCTTTAATATAATTAACCATGATTTGTTTATATTCATCACCGTCTCCAAAAAAACTCACATGGAATCCACTATATTTTTTATCAATTAATTCTGACACTGCATGCAAAACTTCTAACTGGTTTTTTGTTTGTGACAAAAGACCCACAACACAGAACTCAACACGATTAATATCGCACCGAGTTCGTTGAAGAATTTGCTCATCATTAATCCCATTGTGTATCATAAAAAGGTTATTTGTTATAGTCAATGGTTGATAGAAATTAAAAATACATTTAGATATTGCAATCAAAGCATTGGATTGAGAATATTCTTTGATTACTTTTTTTTTCTTAACAATATACTCCATTTGGTAATCTAGTTTACCAAACTCTCGTAAATGCCATAAATGTTTGCACTTAATTTTTCTTGATATTTGATATCCTAAGTCTATTACAGAAGAATTCGAATGAATAATATCTGGTGAAAAGTTCTTTGCAAAAGCAACACTTTTTTTGATGCGAAATGTATTGATAAACCTCTTCAATATATTTTTTAAAAAAGTCGGATTGCAAGATTGCCACCAAAAATATTTAGTCTCGAAAAATGGGATTCCTTTCTTTTGTAATAGCAAAGATAATTCAGTATTTGGAGGTACAATAACAGCAACTTCAACTCCATATCTCTTAACTAAATCATCCATTAATGCTACCATGGAAAGATTAGCTCCATATAGGCTTCCATAATGTGTAACAAATAGAACTTTCATTTTTTGACCTTTTCAAAAGATTTTATTTCAAATAATCAAGTAAAGAAATGGTGGCTTTTTCTTCAATGAGTTCAAGCGATTCTTTTTCTTTGCCAACAACAGAAACATAGACCTTAATCTTCGGTTCTGTTCCAGATGGTCTAATAACCACCGAACTACCACCCTCAATAATACATTTTAATACATTGCTCTTAGGAAGACCATTATATTCCCAAGAATAATCATGAACCTCTAATATCTTTAGTCCGCCAATATCGGGAATAGTAGTACCCAATCCATTTCTGAGTTTAGTCATAATGCGTTGCGTCTTCTCGAATCCTGATACACCATCAAACTAATAGGAATGAAGGGTGCTATATCAATATCCATATTTTGAATACAGCTCATAAAGTTTTTCAAATAAAGAAATTCCTTTTGTTTTGTAATAGCAGAACATCTCTACTATAAGAAAAGCCCATTTACAGCATCTTTATCTCTAACATAGGTTTCTGATAAAAACCATATGATTCTTCAAAACCAAAGATATAGTCATTTAATCTATTTTCTTTTTCTAGCAAGCCTATTTGTTCACCAATAAATTTGAAACCAGTCAAAACGTTAATGGTTTTAACACCATAGTTATTAGCAATCTTTTCTGCCATATCAGTAGTAACAATTGTTTTGATCATTACCGGATTCTTTGGCATAGCTTTGTGAGCAATTCGTTGAGAACAAATATAATCGAATAAAAGCATTCCGGTTTCATTGCCAGAAAGGAGTTGATAATCGTCTTTCTTATCCTTGACAGCAATGCCTACTCGATCACAATCAGGATCGGTAGCTAAAAGCAAATCGGCATTATTGTCTTTTGCATACTGCATACCTATTTAATATCCGGATTCGGATAAGAACATGTTGGGAAATAACCATTAGGGAATTGCTGTTCTTTTACAACAGTAATGTTCGTATAATCAGACTCAGTTAAAACACGAGTGACTGGAACAAGACCAGTACCATTAAGTGGTGAATAAACAATAGCAACATTCTTATTGATAGTCTCTCCATACAACTGAGACTGTGATTTAACTTCATCTATGAAAGCAGTTATGACTCCAGGCTTGATATATGAAATAAGGTTTGATTTAAATCCATCATCCAATGAAATCATCTTTACATCATTGAATTCATTTAAGCTTTCAATGTAGCCTAGTATCTCATCTGCAGCGGCAGTTGTGATTTGACAACCATCAGCACCATAAACCTTATATCAGTTATATTTAGAAGGATTATGAGAGGCAGTAATCATTACTCCAGCAGCACAATGGAGATAACGGGTAGCAAATGAAAGCGTGGTGACTGGTGAAATATAAGGATAGATTTCTACTTTAATCCCATTGGCAGCAAATACTTGAGCAGTAATGTTAGCAAACAAATCACTTTTCAAACGTGAATCTCTTGATATTGTAACTATTTGTTCTTTGATTTGATAGTGCTTCTTAATATACAAAGCTAGGCCTTGTGTGGCTTTGGCAACGGTATAAACATTCATTCGATTAGTCCCGGCACCAATGGCTCCTCTTAAGCCACCAGTCCCGAATTCCAAATCACGATAAAATGCATCTTGCTTTGTGCTTTCATCCATTTTCTTTAATTCTTTGATTAAATCAATATCAGAAACAGCATTAACAAGCCAGGTATCGTATTTAGCTTTCCATCGTTTGTTTTCATATGTTTATTTCCTTTTTAGCAAAGAATGCTTAATAATTCAGCCTCGCCATGAATCTTCATCGGAATGGAGTTAGCAGGAACGAAAATACAATCTCCTTTAAAGAAAGGTAAACAGAAATCATCTTCAATACTAATAATTGTTCCACATCCAGAATAACAAAGAAGTACTCTAAAAGAATAAGAACCTGTTTGATAATCCGCCATCTTTCTTGTTAATTCAGTATGGATGAGCATTCTATTTGTGGAAACATACTTGTTAGTAGCTA
>JBAXZY010000134.1:0-3282 GCA_041670045.1 Bacilli bacterium
AATTAGAGGCTTAAAAATTATGAAAGAAACAAGTTGTATCTTCTGCAAGATTGCTAATGGCAGCATTCCTTGCTACAAAGTCTATGAAGATGAGTATGTGATTGCTTTCTTGGATGTCAATCCCGCAAGCCGAGGTCATACTTTGGTTGTTCCTAAGGAGCATTTCAATGACATGACCACTTGCCCGCATGATATTCTGGATCATGCTTTCGAAGTCGCTCAGCTCATCGCTCAGGCTCAGATCAGTCAATTAGGCGCTAGTGGCGTCAATGTCATCACCAATGTCGGCGAAAGCGCCGGACAGAGCGTCAAACACTTCCATATTCATGTCATTCCCCGTTATGAAAACGATGGCTTGAAGTTAGCCTTCCCGCCTCATAAGCTTGAAGACAGGGAAATGCTGCTGCTTCAGGATTCCATTAAGAAGGGAATGTAGTTATTTTCCTCAATCCGTTATCGTTTCAATTGCAATAGAAAAAGTATATTTATAGAATATATTGGTGTTTTTAGGAGGCGCCATCTATATGAAAGAATTAGATATCGAAAACATCAGTGCTCAGGCGGAAGGAAACGAAATTCTTTCCGGCTGCTCTTTAAAAGTCAAAGCCGGTGACTGTTTAGCTCTTTTAGGGCCAAACGGACATGGTAAGTCCACCCTTTTGAATGTTTTGATGGGAGACCCTCGCTATCAGGTTACGGCTGGAAAAATCGTTTTGGATGGAGATGATATAACTAAGGCGACTCCGGATTTAAGAAGCCGCAAAGGCCTATTCATGGCCTTTCAGAATCCTCCAGATGTTCCTGGCGTTGTCAGCATGGATTTCTTTAGAGCTTCCATGAATGCTCATCAGGAGAAGCCTCTCTCCCTGCTTCAGTTCTATAAAGCTACAACTGATGCCTATAAGGAAGTCGGTCTGGATTCCGACATGGCTTCCCGTCATTTGAATGAAGGCTATTCTGGCGGTGAGAAGAAACGCAATGAAATCCTTCAGATGCTTTTGCTTAAACCCCAGTTAGCTTTATTGGATGAAATCGATTCTGGCTTGGATGTCGATGCTTTATCACAAGTTGCCGGCATCATCAACGAATTGAAGGCCAAAGGCACTACTTTCATCATTGTTTCCCATTATGACCGTCTTTATGATCTTATCAAGCCTAATCGGACCGCTGTCATTGTCAACGGGAAGATTGCCTTAGAAGGCGGTCAGGAGATTGCTACCCGTATTTCCAAGGAAGGTTATTCCTTCTTAGAAAAAGAATATGGTATCGATATTCATAAAGAAGAGAAGAAACAGGTTTCGATTGGAGCCTGTGCTGCTAAGCAAGTGGTGAAACCTAACTAACGATGACTTCCTTACTTAAAGATCCTTCCTGGTCACTTCTTAAAGACCTGACCATCAAAGAAGACAGCCTGATTAGCTGCTTTCTGACTAAAAAGCCGATTGAAGATCAAGTCGAGCTTCATTTTACGTTGGAACCTAACCAAAAATTGGTTTTTACTTTGGTCGATTACCTGAATTGCTCCTTTAACTTCCTTGTCAAAGCCGACTTGAAAGAAAACAGTGTCCTGGAACTGAATTTGGCTTCCCTTTGCTTCAAAGACAATGTTAAGTCTTTTAAGTTTGACGTTAATCATTTAGGCATCAATACTTATTCGAGAACTAAGATGAACGGAGTCAACTTCTCTAATGGCACCCTTCGTTTTTTAGGCTCCTCCTTTATCAAGAATGGGGCTCATAATTCGGATACCCGTCAGGAAGGTAAAATCACCAATCTTTCTCCTTTGTCCATCAGTGAAGTCTCTCCTGCTCTTTTGATTAAAGAAAACGATGTCAAAGCCAGCCATGGTGCCGCTCTTGGTGCCTACAATCCGACTGAGCTTTACTATCTGATGAGTAGAGGCATTACCATGGAAGAGAGCAAGAAGCTTATCACTTATGGCTCTTTGCTTCCGATAATTGAATCTCTTAAGGATGAAAAGCTCGTCTTAGAAGCTAAAGACGCTCTGGGAGTTTTGAAAATATGATTGATGTTAAAAAAATCCGCCAAGACTTTCCGATGTATCGGAAGGATTCCAAGTACGGTAATCTTCCTTTGCATTATCTTGATAATGCCGCCACTTCTTTTAAACCGTATAGCGTAATCAAAGCGGTTGATCATTATTATGAGGACATCTCCGCTAATGCCCACCGCGGTGATTATCCCTTAGCCCATGATGTGGACGTTGCTTTTGAAGGCTCGAGGAATATCATTGCCAAGTTCATGAATGCTGACCCTAAGGAAGTTTGCTTTACGGCCGGTGACTCCATGGGCATGAATCAAGTGGCTTACGGATTGATGCCTATCCTTAAAGAAGGTGACGAAATTGTCCTTTCTTTTGAAGAACATGCTTCAAATGTCCTGCCTTGGTTTAAAGTTGCTAAGTTAACTAAAGCGGTAATTAAGTATGTTCCTTTAACTAAGGAAGGAAGAATTACTCCTGAAAATCTTAAGAAAGTTCTTTCGCCTAGAACCAAAATCGTTTCCCTAGCCATTGTCTCCAATGTTTTAGGTTATTTGTTACCCATCAAGGAATTGGTTAAACTTACCCATGAAGTAGGTGCATTGTTTGTTGCCGATGCGGCTCAGTCTATCGGCCATTTGAAAACCGATGTTAAGGATCTGGATGTCGACTTCCTTTGCTTCTCTTCCCATAAGATGTGTGGACCGATGGGATTAGGCGTCATGTATGGAAAATATGATCTCCTAGATAAAATGGAGCCCGTCTTTTCCGGTGGTGAGATGAATGCGAGGTTCAATTCCTGTGGCATGGTTTCTTTAGAGGAACCGCCTTTGAAATTTGAAGCCGGCACTCAAAATATTCCGGGTGTTATGGGATTAGCAGCCGCCTGCCAATATTTGGAGCAAGTGGGTTTTGACAACATTGATGCCCACGAACGTCATTTGAAGCAAATGGCTGTCGAAGGCTTAAAGAAAAACGGCAATGCCGTTATTTATAATCCTGACAGTGAAGCCGGAATCATTACCTTCAACATCAATAAGGTCTTTGCTCAGGATGCCGCCAGTTATTTAGCCAGCAAAGGCGTCTTTGTCCGTTCGGGTCAGCACTGCGCTAAGATTCTGCCGGAATTTCTGAATACCCAGGCTACTGTTAGAGCTTCTTTGTATTTCTACAATGATGAAGACGATATCAAGGCTTTGATTGAAGCCTGTAAACATGCGGAGGATTTCTTAGATGTCTTTTTCAATTAATGATCCGGCCCTGATGAGAGAAATCATCAT
>JBAXZY010000135.1:0-3254 GCA_041670045.1 Bacilli bacterium
TCAGAAACCGTATTCCGAAATTAAGATTCCATCAAGGGACTATAAAGCAAAAGAAATCTCCAAATTCGCAATAAAGCATGGACTTGCTTTAAAGAAAACAAGGAAAGATAAAGACAGTATTCCAAAAATCTCAATCATCAATGGAAAAGCCCATGTTATATCATTAAATCCTCTTAATTTCTCTCAGTGGGAAAGTCTGAGAAAGAAGTTCAAAGACTGTCTAAAGTCAAACGGTCTTCCAGAGGACTTGTTTGAGATATGAAACAGCTAAAGGGAAGAGCAATTATCAGAGGTAAGAAATTGAAAAAGGATTGCCATAAAGCCACAATTATTAACCTAGGAAACGATATATACAGTTGCTGTGGCTTAGTTGTCTGGAATGAAGGTAAAACCGATTACTATATTCAAAATTGCTGTCTCAACTGCAAAGCTTATAAATGGATATCAGTAAAAAAAGAGGATTAAAAATGAATAACGGAATCCAAGAAGTTGAAGAGAAGACAGTTGATAAGATGATTGATTCTTTCTGTGATGGCAAGGAAAGAAAAGGGTGCAAAAGAGTGTTCTGCTTAAACAAGAAATACCAAACTTATATTGCCGTTGATGATTCCACCAATGACTGCTGGGTTGAAAGCTTTGAGGCAAGAGAGAAAGCAATTAGATGGCTGGAGGAGGGATTAATCAATGCTTAGGACTTTAAGATCAATAGTCGATTCTGAGACTAAGAACATGATTAATCCAATGAGCACTTCTCAGAATTATTCAGTTTGGCTGATTCCGATTAGTAGTAACGGCAATCCTGATATCACTAAGACTGAATTCGTTTCGCTTTATTATTTATACAAGAAATTTAAGAATTCCGAAAAGAAAAAAGATGAATCCAAATCATATGAAATCCATTATCTCGCTCATGAATTCATTGCAATTCTAGACTATTCTAAGGAATCCAATCAGGCTAAGTAAGATGATTAAAAATAGATATTTCATAGCCTCCTCAGCAGAGGGCAACTACATTGATGAAAGATTCTTCACGTCATTCAGTCAAGGTCTTATGTTCGCATCTGGAATGGTCGTTTTAATGTCTGCTAAGAATCTAAGCGATGGGCAGGTTCTCATCATCGACAGAAGAAACAACACCATCAAGGAAGAGTTCCAGTTAGATCTGAACGGAATGACAGCAGACATAAGCCCAAGACTTCAGAAAGCAGTTAATAGGAAGTTCAGAAAGAAGAATCCTGACTTACCCAAGAAAGAGGAGAACGATAAAAATGAACTCAGTATTGTCAAACTTAATTGATAACCGAAACTTCTATTCCGTCATGATTCAGTATAAGGACATCAACGAGGATGGGCATTGGATCAACTGCGGAGGCGATGCTACTTTGATGGGCAATCAGATTCCTGAAAGATATCCATTAATCAGAAAAGAATTTGTAAAAGATTATTTAAAAAGTTTTCGCTTTAATCATGTTCCTTTGAGGATTGGATTCTTTTCTGGATTCCAGGGACCTGGAATTGATAATGAAGTTCCTATTATTTCCGAATATGCTGACAAAAGATTGGTTAGATTCGCCATGACGATTCCGGACTTCTATGAAGATGTCGAAAAAATTCAAGAAATTGTTAAAGATATTGAGGTAATCAAAGACCGGAATAACTGGAGGATTAACCAATATCCGCGGACACCTCATCAAAGTGAATCAGTTAAAGCAGTGCTAAACAAACTAATCGACATCCAGCAAAGCATCAATAATGATGATCTTGCCAAAGAAATAGCCAAAGCAGACTTAAACCTTGACAATTATGTTGAAAATTTCCTTAAATTGTATGATGACGGAGGAATATTCAAGACATCCGAATCAACCAAAACATCAGAGAAGAAAGATAAGAAAAAAGGCAAATAGAAATGTCGATATACAAGCGAAAAGATAACAACACTTGGAGGTTGGTCATTAGCTATAAGAAACTGGATGGGTCAGAGGGAAGACTGTGCAGGGATTTCAAAACTAAAAGAGAGGCTATCGCCTATGATCCTATTCTTCGGTCAACAGCCAAAGGAGTAGCTCCAAACGACATTGTTTTCTCGGCGATAGCAGATGACTTCATCACCTCATGTGAATCAACAAGAAGATACTCAACTTTCGTTCACTATCGCAAAATAACAAGGTCTCATCTGATGCCATTCTTCAAGGATCTAAAAATCGGCTCAATCAAAAGAAATCAGGTTATTCAGTGGAAAGAGCAGCTTTCCAGAGAAGTCTCAAAAACGACAGGGAAAAAGTATTCTTTTTGCTATCTCAGCCACTGCTGGAAAGTCCTAAGATTAATCTTCAAGAGGGCTAGGATCATTTTCGGAGTAGACAACAACGTTCTTGAACAGGTCGGTGGCTTTCATAGAGATCCTAACGAAGTCACTCCTGAAAGAAAACTGCATTACTGGACAGTCCAGCAGTTTGAAAAATTCAACAAAACTGTTAATTCTGATATTGAGAAGTTCAAAACAGCTAAGGACAGCCAGGAGATCTCTCTTGAAAATACTAAAATTCTGCTAAACATCTGTTTCTTCGCCGGGACAAGAAGAGGAGAGGCAAATGCTTTAAAAGTATCCGACTTCCATGATGGAAAGCATCCATACCTGTCAATCAATAAATCAGTCACGGAGAAAGTAGGTCTAGGAAGATTCCTAGAAACTAATCCTAAGAATTCTAGTTCGATAAGGGACGTGCCTATTCCATCAAATTTAGCCGTTCTTCTAAGAAAACATATAAAAGACTATCTCTCAAAGGAATACGCCTACACGGACGATTTCCGCCTTGCTGGAGGCCCTTTGCCGATTTCGGATTCGACAGCCGATAAAATCAAGGTGAAAGAGGAGGAGAAAGCAGGGCTGCCTCATATCAGAATCCACGATCTCAGACACAGCTATGTCTCAATGCTAATACAGGCTAATGTTCCAATTACCGTTATTGCTAAATTAGCCGGTCATTCTTCGCCAGACATCACTTACAAGATTTACGGTCATCTTCTTCCGCAGACTAAGAACGAGGCTGTAACGGCTATTGAAAGCCTACTTAAAGCGCCTAATTAGCACCCTTTAAACAAAAAAGCCCTAGAAATAGGGCTTTTATTAAAATATGGCGGAGCAGAAGAGAAAAGAAAATATTTAGAAATCAATAATATTAATTATAATTTTAATAAATTTGGCTTTAAATAGCTGTTTTTAAGTCACGAATATTAAGGGCATCTACATTTAA
>JBAXZY010000136.1:0-3251 GCA_041670045.1 Bacilli bacterium
CGGAATGATCAACGATGGGGACAAGATCCTGATTGGTTTATCCGGTGGCAAGGATTCTATGGCCTTAGTCTCCCTTTTAGCTACTTATCAGAAATTCCCTGGAAAACATTTCACCATCGCTGCGGCACATCTCGACTTTGGATTCCCTCCGATAGATTTTAAGCCGGTTGAGGAATATGTAAAATCCTTAGGCGTTCCCTATATCGCTTATGATGCTAGTGACATCTATGGTATCTTACAGGCTCATCGAAATCCGGTCACTCATCTACTTCCCTGCTCCATCTGTTCAAGAATGAGAAAAGCCGTCATCAATAAGGCCGCTAAAGAATTAGGTTTCCATAAAGTGGCTTTTGCCCATCATATGGATGATGCCATTGAGACCCTCTTTCTCAATATGACCTTTGGGGCACGAGTGGCTACTTTTGAACCTAAGATGTATCTAGAAAATGCTGATATTGAATTTATAAGACCACTTATCTATGCTAGGGAAAAGATGCTTTTGAAATATACAACCTTATCTGACATACCAGTTGCCAAAAATTCCTGTGGCAATGATAAACATACTGAAAGAGAAGATGTTAAAGAAACCTTGGCTAATTACTATAAAAAGCATCCGGATGCTTATAACAATTTTGCGGTAATGCTGACAAACGATCAGCAGTTCAAGCTTTTCTTTGACCGTTATGGAGCCCATATCCAGAATCATTTAGTGGTCAAACGTTGTTCAACCATGAATGATGCACTTGATATCGGTTACCTGGCTAATGAAGAAAAAGCGGCTGAGGACTTCAATAGTGCTGCTTCTTTCTATTATTTATTACGGAAAGATGACCAACCACTTGGTTATTTAAAGTGTCTGAATCCCAGTGATGATTACCATTATCAGATTAATTCGCTTGTCTTAAAGCCTGAGTGCACCAACGAAGAGGCTAAGAGTTTCATTCAAATTCTGGAAAGAAACCTCAGTATGCAGCATGTGCCTTCCACTTTGATCTATAAAGGAAGCAGCCATCAGGACGTCTTTATCAGCGAAGGTTATCAGAAGACTGATGAGGGATTAGTTAAAAACATCATTAAATCCCTTAAATATTAACGAATTTTCTTGTAAAACTAATTCTATCTAGTATAATTATTTTTGCACGTAAACTGGTTTAATGGCTTGATTCCTTTATCACCAATGACTGGTCAACGCGAGAAAGATAAAGAGGTAACGGTTATGGCATTAACCAAAGAAGAGAAGAATAAGGCTATCAGTGAGAATCGTCAGAACGAGAAAGATACTGGATCTACTGAAGTCCAGATTGCCTTACTCACTAAGAAGATTCAGAAGTTGACTATCCATATGACTAACAACAAACATGATTTCTCTTCTAAGCGTGGTATGGATATTCTTATTGCCCGTAAGAAGAATCTTCTCAACTACTTGAAGCGTACCGACTTAGAAAAGTACAACGCTTTGACTAAGAAGACTAAGTAATCACACTATCAATAAAATAGCTCCGAGAAATCGGAGCTATTTTTTATTCATATTCTAATACTGAGATTTAATCAACATCCGTACGGCAAATAGCTTTCAGGGCTTTTTTAAAGCCTTCAAAGCTGCGTAATCCAACTGTTGTCTTCTTTTTTAGAGAGATGATGTTGCAAGAAGGATAGCCTAGTTTGATCAAATCGGTTTCCAAAGCCGTTCCGTCTTTATAGCCAAAGGCAATAATGACTTGATCGGCCCTGACTTTAACAACACCTTTAGGGGTATTAATGATAACCTCTGTGTTTTTGATTTCGGCCACTTTGGAAGAAGTATAGATATCAACCGCATTCTTTTCCAAGTCATGAATGAAATCAGGATTTGGGAAACCGTCCATGTCATGAAGAATTTCACTATCTTCACTGACAATAGTTATCTTCTTACGATCTCGAATCAGATATTTGACACAGGTGCAGGCTTCTTCTCCGGTTCCTAAAACCACAATGTTCTCACCCGGCTTGATATCGCCGAAGAAAACATCCTGGGCTAAGAAGACATTAGGAGAATTGATTCCTTTAATATCTGGATCAATTGGTTTTGCCCCACAGCCAACAATGGTCAAAGCATATTTCTTTGCCATTAATTCAGCGGCTGAGGGAAGATGAGAAGCAAATTCCGTAACCCGGTATTCTTTTAGTTGATTAACTAAATACTGGTTGAATTTCAAATATTCGTTAGGTGAAATCTTTTTTAAGATAGAAGTCATGTCAAGAGCGGAATTTTCATGATAGAAATCAACCTGATAACCACTCCTTGCCGTATAAAGAGCAGCAAATATGGAAGATATTTCCTGTCCGACAACGGCAATATGGGCTTTATGCTTAGGTAGATTCTTTAATAAGCTTTCATTTCCGGCAATAGGATTAGTGATGCAGCGTTTCGTGCCAATCATATGAATGGATTCACTGCAATCATTAGAGCAATGAATGCAGGGAGTGATATCACCGAATCGTCCTTCTTAACAAAACTTAGGATAATTGGGTTCAGCTAAGCTTTCCGTTCCTAAACATAATAAGTCAGCATATTTATCATTGATTAGCTTTTCCATCTGATTAAAATCATAGAAAGCCGTGTTCAAAAGGACAGGTATAGACAGAGAAGCTTTTATCTTCTTACCAAAATCACAGTCCTGACTGAAATAGATTTTCTTCTTAGCCAGGTTATAATGGCTTTCTTCCGCAGCAAAATGACGATTGAGAAGAATATAATCAAATCCTAGATCCTGACAGTCTTTGCAAAGTTCAGCTGTATCCTCAACAGTTCTTCCAGGCGGGAACAACTGAGTGGCATCAAGTTCTAAACCCATTGGATAATCAGGCCCGACTTCTTTTCGGACTTTTTTATAAATCTCAGCGATGATTCTAAAACGTTTCTCTTTGCTTCCACCATAATCATCACTGCGTTGGTTGTACCAAGGGGATAAGAATAAGGATAGGAGGGATAACTTGCGGGCACTGATCAAAAGCCCATCATAGCCAGCAATCTTTGCTCTTTTTGCGATTGAACCAAACTGGGTCTCAATTTTTTTAATTTCATTAATGGTTATGACTTGCTGATAATAAGAGCTTAAGTAATTAGTGTAAGTCAAAGTAGGAGTCAAGCCGGGTTTATCACTATAACTGATAGAGCAGTCAAGACCTGGATGAGTAATGGTAATAAATATCTTGCTGTCTAATTCATGAATTTTTCGAGTGACAATCTGATTACTGGGAATTTGGTCATC
>JBAXZY010000137.1:0-3183 GCA_041670045.1 Bacilli bacterium
GTCTAAAGGTAAGAAGACCTTGGCTGAATCGAATCGGCGTGTTAAGACACACTGATTCTTTTCTAGATCCTTAGGACCGATTTCGATTCTTAAAGGAACGCCTTTCATCTCATACTGGGCAAATTTCCAACCCGGTGTCTTATTGGATAGATCCAGTTTGACTCGGATGTTGAGCTTATTTAAGCTAGCTTCTACCTTCTTACAGGCTTCGATGACCTTCGGTTCAGTGTCCCCTCTGATTGGAACAATGACCACCTGTGTAGGAGCAATCTTTGGAGGCAGAACGAGGCCGTTGTCATCACCATGAATCATGATGAGAGCGCCTAATAAACGGGTTGAGACACCCCAGGAAGTATAATGCGGATAAGCAATCTTATTGTCTTTGCCTAAGAACTTGATTCCGAAATGCTCAGGGAATCCGGTTCCTAGATAATGGGTGGTTCCACATTGCAGGGCCTGTCCATCTGGCATTAATCCTTCAATGGTATAAGTGTCAACAGCACCGGCAAACTTTTCGCTGGCCGGCTTTTGTCCCATGACGAAAGGAATAGCCAACATGTCTCTTCCTAAGTCGTTATAGACTCTTAGAATTGATAAAGCGAATTCTCGGGCTTCGGCTTCAGTTTCGTGAAGAGTATGGCCTTCCTGCCATAAGAATTCAGCACCGCGCAGGAAAGGACGGGTTGTTTTCTCCCAGCGGACGACTGAGCACCACTGATTGTCTTTGATTGGCAAGTCATTGTAAGAATGGACTATATCCTTGAAATAATCACAGAATAGGGTCTCACTGGTCGGTCTGACAACCATCGGTTCAGCTAAAGTCTTGCTGCCGCCCATAGTGACAACCGCGCATTCAGGGGCAAAACCCTGAATATGTTCCTTCTCTTTGTTCAATAGAGACATGGGAATTAAAGTAGGCATATAAACGTTGCGGACACCAAGATCATGGAATCTCTTGTCGAGGTAGTGCATGATCTCTTCCCATAAGGCGTAACCGTCAGGCTGGTAGACGATAAATCCTTTGGCGGAAGCGTAATCCATCAATTCGGCTTTGGTGCAGACATCAGTGTACCATTGAGTCAGATTCTCGCTTTTGCTGGTAATGCTTTTTACTTTCTTGTCATTCATGTTGGTATTTTTCCTTTCCATTATTTAATGGCTTTCTTGTTGAGTATCGGAATCGTGGCCGTCGCTTTACGGTCATTGCTAGAAGGTGCGGTAGGTTTATGAGTCAAAAGGCTGGTAGTTTCCTTCATAACGTAGCTGACCCGGTCAGGGTTAAGTTCTTCGGCCCGGCTTGAGGGTAAGGCCAAAGCATCGCACTCGAAGATTCTACCACCGAAGTGGGCTGGTAGCTCGATATCGTTGAAATCTTTGAGACCGGAATAGATTAAGGGAGCCGGAAATTCCTGGTAGCTTGATCCGATCATTCGTAAATCATTTATGACTCGGCTGTCTTTTAAGCGGCTGGTAAAGTAAGTGCTGACCACAAAGAAGGAAGCAAAATAGAGAATCTTACTTGGAAGTGAGGGTGAGGAGTTAGCTAAGATAATAGCAATCTTCAAGCCCATATTAGTGACTTTCTGGAAGGTCTTCGTCATGGTCGCCTGATCATCCAAATAAGCCAATAAATCAGTTTCCTTAATTGCTAAGGTCCACTCGATCTTACTGTTTTCATCCTTGTTAAGTGACTTCAGGAAATCATGGATGCCAAGATAGGGGATTCGGAAGATCAAGGAGATCTGAGCATGATAGTTAGAGAGAGCTAGCAAGCACTTTTCATTGACTGATTTGAACAATTGCTCTGAACCGCCCTTGAACTGGCTAGCCATGGCAATGACGTCATTGAAGGAATGGATTTCAGTGCCATAAGGGACACAGGTCACAAAGTAAATACTCTTTTCACCGGTCTTGATATTCAAAGTGGGGGTGAAATAGACACGGAAGGTGGAATTCTTAACCAGCATCTTAACTTCTTCCAATTCGTTTTTCTGAACGGTAAGCTCATTGAAGAAATTCGGATTATAAAGCTGAACCTTGCTAACGGTGTAATTATCTTGGATGGCATTGACCATTTCTAGGGACTGGTTGAACGCCTGATCAAAGCTTTTACTGTAGAAAGATCCAATTGTTACACCGATTGCCACATATAAATCTATATCCGGAGTGTTGAAATTGAGGAATTGGGTTATCGTTGTCTCAATGGTAGCCGCTGTGTTCATTGTCATGACTCTTGAGATGGCAGTGTTATCGATAATGATTTCTTCTAAATCATTGACTAGATAGATTTTCTTGTTCTTACTTAAGAATTTTGATAAAACAGCCATAATTTTCTTATTTATTCCAGATAGATAGGCTTGATCATTAGGCTTTGCAGTCCCGGCTCGATAAAGCTTGAGATAATAAACGCTTCCTAAGAAACAGGCATCGTCATTGCTGATGAAGTCCTGACACTCTTCCTTCGATTTTAAAAGGAACTTTTTGAAGATACGAGGATTGCTGTTGTTGCTAGTGGAATAGCATGGAAGTAAAAAGCTTTCAAAATGGATGATATTCTTCTGACGGTTGACGCCGGTAAGCTGAAGCATGGACGGAATGATCGTATTTGGATGCTTGACTTTCAAATCAGCCTGAATGAACTGGGTGTAGTTGTTAGTCTGGGCAACCCCTCTAAGCCAATCCTGGACCCGATACTTGTCAGAAGGGACAAATTGATTGATGAATTGCTGTTCATCATAGGTCTTAGTGTTTTTCAAATTGAACTTATCAAAGAAATAAAAACTCTTTTTGGCGTAGTCATACGTATAAATACGGACATTGTAGTCTCTCTTCTCCTGAACTTCCTTTCTTTTGCGGTCCTCACTGCCATAGGTTTTGACTAAACCGATTATGAAAGCAACTAAAATTATTGCCCCTAAGAAAGCGAGTGAACCAAAGACTAGATAATCACCAGTTGTATATAAAAAACAATGAATCATATATTTTAATTAAATACCGGTATATTATAGACCGAGAAAGATATTGATAGCAATCATACTTCTTTTATATTATATTAATCAGTGCCATACACATTGTAGGCAAAAATCGAGGTATCAAAAATGGATATTTACTCTAAATTGAAGGAACTGCTTTCTAAGCAGGTCAAAAAGAAGAAGTTCGATGCTGATAGTATCACACCTGAGA
>JBAXZY010000138.1:0-3136 GCA_041670045.1 Bacilli bacterium
CGGTAAGACCGTTAAGCCAGGCTTACAGGTAATCGGTACCTGTGATCCTAATAAGACTGGCACCACCGTCGAATTCACTCCTGATCCTTTGATTTTCAAAGAAACCACGACTTTCGATTATTCAACTGTCAATAACTATCTGCGACAGACTTCTTATTTGATCAAAGGCTTAGACACCACTTTGGATGATTTACGGGATACTGATAACCTTCTTCATTCCCATTACTGCTTCTTAGGCGGCATTCAGGAATATGTCACCTATATCAACCAGGAAAAGGATCGGGTCTTTGAAGCTATTCCGTATGTCAACGGAGAATCAACCGTTGAGACTGGCGGCTTAGACACTAAGCCGACTACTGTCATCGTTGAATGCGCCATGCAGCCGACTAAAGGCTCCATCCTCAATATGAATTCCTTCTGCAACAACATCCGTACTAGCGGTGGCGGCACACATGAAGAAGGTTTCAGACTGGCTATCGGAAGAGAGCTCAACAACTACTTCCGTACCAAAGGCTGGCTAAAGGAAACGGACGAGAACTTCCGTTCCGAAGATTGTCTTGAAGGTCTGACCGTTGTTCTTTCCATCAAACACAGCAATCCTCAGTATGAAGGACAGGTCAAGGATAAGTTAGGCAATGATGAAGTCAGAAAGGTTGTCTCCTCTATTGTCGGAGACTTCCTCCGTGACTGGCTGATGGAGAATCCTAAGGAAGGCAAGGACTGGTATGACCGAGTCGTCTTAGCTTTCAAAGGCCGTAAGGCTGCTGAAAGAGCTAAAGCCATGGCTCAGGGCAGGTTATCCGCTGGTTCTGGCATGCCAGACAAACTCACCGACTGCATTTCCAAGCTTCCGGAAGAGAGAGAACTCTTCATCGTTGAAGGGAACTCGGCCGGTGGCTCAGCCGTTCAGGGAAGAGACGCTAACACGCAGGCTATCTTGCCTTTAAGAGGTAAGATTCTGAATATCGAGAAGGCTCAGGCTACCCGTATTGAGAAAAACGCTGAAATCTACAACATGGTGACCGCTATCGGTGCCGGTCAGGGTGAAAACTTTGATGTCAGCAAGATTAAGTATGACAAGGTCATCATCATGACCGATGCTGATGTCGATGGTTCCCATATTCGAATTCTTTTGATGACTTTCTTCTATCGCTTTATGAAGCCCCTAGTCGAAGGCGGCCATGTTTATATTGCCCAGCCTCCTCTTTACCGCCTGACTTACCAAGGACATAAGTATTACGCCTTCAATGATGATGAGCTGGAACAGATTAAATCGAAGTTGCCGCTTAATGCCCGTTATGGCTTACAGCGATATAAGGGCTTAGGCGAAATGGATCCGGATCAGTTGGATGAAACGACTATGGATAAGAATCATCGAAGAATGCTTCGTGTCTCAATTGAAGACGCTGAAGCCGCTAACGATTCCATCATTGACTTGATGGGTGAAAATGTTGAGCCAAGAAAAGACTACATCACTGCTAATGCTAAGTTCGTTAAGAATCTTGATATTTAATAGGAGGATGGAACAATGAACGAAAACGACGAAGATAAAAAAATCAACCCAGCTGATACAGCTCAGGATGCCACCTCTGATAATGAATCAAACGAGTCAATTGATGAAGAAGAAAATGACAAGAAGGAAGATAGCAAGATAACTGGAGCCGGCATTGCCGGACTTCAGGAAGGTATTGTCTCCGGTATCACCAATGATGAATTTGCTAAGGAAATCAAGGATTCCTTTCTCGATTACGCCGTTTCTACCTTGACTAGCCGTGCTATTCCCGATGCCCGTGATGGTATGAAGCCGGTTCAGAGAAGAATCATCTTCGATATGTGGGATATGGGTATCACCCCTGATAAGCCGTTCAAGAAATCCGCCCGTGTCGTTGGTGACGTCATGGGTAAATACCATCCCCACGGTGATTCCGCTATTTATTTAGCTATGTGCCGTCTGGCTCAGGATTTTGCTATGCGTTACACTCTCGTCCAAGGCCACGGTAACTTCGGCTCTCCTGATGGCGATGAACCAGCTGCTAGCCGTTACACTGAAGCCCGTCTTTCCAAGATTGCTTTGGAGATGTGCCGTGACATTGATAAAGAGACCGTTCCTTTCACTGATACTTATGATAGTGAAGGAAAAGAGCCTACTGTTTTACCCTCTCGTTTCCCTAACCTTTTATGCAACGAGTCTTCTGGTATCGCTGTCGGTATGGCAACTTCCATCCCACCGCACAATTTGACCGAAACCATCAACGGCATTGAAGCCCTGATGAAGAATCCGGAAATGACCACTGAAGACTTAATGAATATCATCCAGGGACCTGATTTCCCAGGTGGTGGCATCATCTTAGGAAGAGCTGGCATCAAACGTTACTTTGAAACTGGACGTGGATCGGTCAAAGTCAGAGGCCGCTATCATATTGATGATTTAGGCAACCATCAGAATATTGTCTTTACTGAGCTGCCTTATATGGTTAATAAGAGAGACTTAGCTAAGCACATTGTTGACTTAGTCGACAATAAGACCGTCGATGGCATTTCCTCAGTCGCTGATTACTCCTCTCAGAAGATGGGCACTCATTTCACCATTGTTCTAAAGAAAGGTGCTAATGCTGATTTAGTCCTGAATCATCTTTTCCATTACACTTCTTTGCAATCAAGTTTTGCAGTCAATATGTTAGCTTTGGATAATGGTACGCCTAAAGTTTTGTCGATGAGACAGGCACTCGACATCTATATCAAGTTCCAGGAAACCATCATCACTAACCGTACCAAGTACGATTTAAGAAAAGCTACTGACCGTATTCATATTCTCGATGCCATCATTGCTGTCACCGATGCCATTGATGAAACCATTCATATCATCCGTTCATCCAAGACTAACGAAGAAGCCACTTCCCGCTTGAAAGAGCGTTTCAATTTCGATGATGCTCAGTGCAAAGCCATTTTGGATATGACTTTACGTAAACTCACCGGACTGGAATATCAGAAGTATATGGATGAAAAGACGGGTTTAGTGGAAGACTGCAAGAAGTACAATCTCATTCTTTCTGATCACAGTGTCCTCCAGACAACGCTCGTTACTGAACTTGAACAGATCAAGAAGCAATACGGGGATGCCAGAAGAAGTGAAATC
>JBAXZY010000139.1:0-3132 GCA_041670045.1 Bacilli bacterium
AGTGCTCTTCTTAGTTTCAGAATGGCGGAGCGAGAGAGATTTGAACTCTCGCACAGTTTTGCCTGTCTATGAGCTTTCCAAGCCCACCCCTTCAGCCTCTTGGGTATCGCTCCATGCTGAACAGATTTTCGCTGATGACTAATTGGAAATAGTCAGCCTCTAAAAGCGGCAATATCTATTTTAGCGTAAGCGGGAATATTGTCAAGAAAAAACTCCTTATATCTCAGTAATTAGATAAGAAAAAGCGATTTGAATGGTATAATTCTAATTATGACATATACAGTAACTGAAAATGACGTTAATCAAAGAATAGATAAATTCCTGAAAAGAATGCTTAAAGATGCTCCGCTATCCTTTATTTATAAGATGTTCCGTCAAAAGGATGTTAAGGTAAACGGAGTGAAAGCTAAGATCGACTATATTCTGAAAGAAGGGGATGTCGTTGACATCTATCTTAAGGAAGCTTTACTGGAAAAATTCCATAAAGAAGCCTTGCTTAGACCAGTAACACCTGACTTCACTATTATTTATGAAGATCAGAATGTTTTGATTGTCGATAAACCGCGTGGATTATTAGTCCATGCTGATGATGAAGGCGAGAATCGCATCACTCTTCAGAACATGGTTCTTAATTATCTTTCTAAGAAAGGTGAGTGGGATCCTAATAACCTGACTGGCTTTGTACCAGCTTCCGCTCATCGACTAGATAGAAACACTTCTGGAATTGTTGTTTTCGGCAAGACACTTCCTGCTTTACAGGAACTTCTTAATCTTTTCCGTGAACGAGATCAGATTGAAAAGAAATATACTTTGCTAGTCAGAGGAATCACTAACGGCACTGGCCAGATAGATTTTCCTTTGATCAAGGATTCTGAATTAAGACAGGTCAGGGTAGGCCGAATTGAAAGAGGCGCCAAACCCGCTTTGACTATCTATAAAAGATTAAAGGCTTACCAATGTGGCTTCTCTTTAGTGGAAGCGGAATTGATGACCGGAAGGACTCATCAGTTAAGAGTTCACTTTGCGGCTATTGGTCACCCTATTGTCGGGGACAGCAAATATGGCGACTTTGACGTCAACGATACTTTTGAAAGAATGTATGGATTCAGGAATCAATTCCTTCACGCCTCTTATTTTGCCTTTAAGGACAAAGTACCAGGGGTATTAAGTTACTTAAGCGGCAAGGTGTTTGAATCTCCTTTGCCTGAAAAAGAAAAACAGATTTTGGAGTCTCTTTCCAAAATCAGTTAGGACTTATGACGCTATCAGCCCTGTTGTTGATTATCCTGCCTTTGTTTTTGATACCGGCCCTGCTTCTTCCTTCTAACCGGATCCGGCTTTTTTCTTACTGCGGTTTATTGGGATTTACAGTTGTTTTAATCTATCTTTTACTGTCATTGAGAATGCCTCTTCTAATTATTAATATTGGTCAGGCCTTCTACCCTATGTGGTCTCCTATTTTAGGTGGCTACACCACTCTTCTAGCTAGTGAACAGTATCATTTGTCTTTCTACCTGACCATGTTCTTCTTTTACATTGTCTCTTATTTGATTTGCTATATCTTTATGAAAGTCTTTTATAAAGGTTCTAATCCCAACATCAACAAACCAATCAAAGCTATTTTTAATATTCTTTTAGTTGTAATATTTGTTTGCGTTACTTATGGTTCTTTATCTTATTTTCTAATTCAGATTCGGGAGATTCTTCCTTTCCGGGATGGATTCTTATTCGGATTCTTTGATTTGATATATCCTCTTGAGGCATAGATATGGATGGCTTACTGAAATTTTATTTGTTAGCGGAAGAAAGCGGCTGGAACTGTTCCAGTTATGCTTTTGAATATGGCCCCAAAATCAAAGATAGTCAATCCTATAAGATTCTACAAAGCAATTTACCTGAAATTAGAAAAAGCATTTCCGGAAGGGCTAATGATATCGTCGTTAAATCTGATAGTCTTCGCTTTGATCCTAAATCGGTTGCTGATTGCTTTATTTTAGAGAACAAAGTCAATTATCTAGCTCTTCATTCTTTCCCGGAATACTATCTTAATCCTCTGACAATTGATCCTAATTACAATGGCGAGGTCAAATCATTAGGTGACTTGGTGTTTGATTATCAGGGACAGGAATGTACTCTCAATGACATTATTCTTAATGATAAGGACAGCCTTGAGATCAAGAAGGCAGAAGTCAATCAACAGCTGGAGTATTTTCTTTCTGATGCCAATACTTTGGTCTATTCTTCTTTAGCAATTGTAAAGAAGAACGCCTTCTCAAGCCAAAAAAATAAGAAAAATCAAATCATTGGTACCATTCTGGAAATCCTGCTATTTATTTCCTTAAATGTTTTCTTCGCAGTTATGTGCATCTATCCTTTCCCTACTTTCCGTTTATTCCTTTACTATCCTGATCCTTCAAGAGTCATGACCTACTTATGGTACCTATACCCAATTCTGCTTTTCTTATTTGATTTAGCCTTCATAGTCTTTCATTCGTATCGAGCCAAAATCTCTGAGCCTTATAATTATGCGGTCCGTTTCTTAAGAAAGAATTCTGCTAAGGTCTTTGATGATTTACGAAACGGGAAAGAAAAAATATTTGATTATATTGCCGGTGCTATCAACAACCGGTTAGTTTTAAAGAACGATATCAAGGACTTCTCTAAGCTGTCATCCAGTTACATTGATTTCAAAGCCGTCATTAACGTCTCTTCTCTAAAAGAAAAACGGCCTTATAAGGTTTTACGTTCCTTGAATGTCTCTTTTGGAACCTTAGCGGCAGTCATGGGTGCCATATCTTTAATTGTCTTTATCTTAGGAATTGCCTTCAATGTTGCAATTTAGGAGAATCATATGAATTATTTATATAAAGGAAGAGAATACTCTGACCTGTATGCCTTAGGAAAAGACATGTATCTTTTTTCAGATGATATGGCTAAAGAACTCCGTCAGGACTCTTTACTGCAATTTGTAGATTCTAAGGACCAAGAAAAAAGCAATCAGCTCAAAAAGCTTTCCCTTCTTTCCTTGCCGGATGATGTCTTTGTCTTCAAAGCCAGTTACATTTTCAATCCTTATATGTCTCTTCGAATCAAGGGCTTCTGCTTTAATGATTATGTTTCTTTAGGAAAGAC
>JBAXZY010000140.1:0-3045 GCA_041670045.1 Bacilli bacterium
CTTTCCATGAAGAAGCTGGTTGAAAGCTATGACGGAGAAATGTTCATTAAGAACCAAGACCACCTTTTCAGCATCGATATTCTGATTCCGATACCGGAGAAGGCAACTAAAGAAGCAGTCTAGGATTTCCTTTACAAAAGGACTATTTAGTAAAGAAAATGCTTAATGTAAGCTCTACCAAAGAGGAAAAGGAAATTACATCTTACGAAATCAAAAAGGCAGTTCCCGGCTCTATTCAAAGCTGGATTTGCCTCTTAAATTCAGCTAAATTAGTTCCATTTATTTATTTACTTAAAAAATAGTTTCTTTCTAACTGCCTTTGAAAACCCTTTCTCTATATGTGTTTTAATCAATTAAATATTTTATTGTGTAAATACATTTATTTGCACAAGACGAAAAAAATAATACCGATTTTGAAATAATAAGCTTTCCTCTTTAATACCTATTATATGAAAGACGATTTGCCTTAATTTCCAATCTTAAAAAGACTTCAAAGCAAAAAATAGGATGGACGATTCTTTTTTTACTTCTTTTTATCCATTAAAATAATTGAGTAAATCAGGCTGCTTCATTTACTAAGTAGGCCATTTTGTCTTTTCAAAAGGCCTTGATATACTTTAGCCAAACCCGTCTTTAAGACACCTAGATCTGTTTCAAGGGGGAAACAAAATGATCAAGAAGTCACACGCCGGTAAGTTATTGTTAACATCCATCATGATGTTATCTGCTCTCTCCTTAGCAAGCTGCGGAGAAGCTAAGACTAGCACTTCGTCTCAGACTTCAGTCGAGACTAGTACATCCTCTTCCAGCCAAGGAACTGTCAAGGTTCAGGAAATCAACCTGGCTTTGAGCAAGACTTCCGCTAAAGTCGGAGAAACAATCGATGTTACTGTCAGCTTCAAGCCGACTACTGCCACTAATAAACAGTATTCTTTAGCTAGCGGCGATGAAACCATAGCTAAGATTCAGGATGGCAAGGTTGTTTGCGTTGCTAGAGGACAAGTCATCATCACTGCCCGTTCCACTGAGAACCCGTTAAAGAAGTCCGAAGCTACTTTAACTGTCTTAGGAACTGATGATCAGGGAAGAACTGAAAACATCTTCGAAGCTGAGAATGCCAATTTGGTCAAGGTTGATGGTTCAACCATGAATGTTGAAACCGGATCCGATGAAAGAATATCCGGTGGTGCCTTAGTCGGCTCTGTCAAACAGGGCGACCGTCTCATCTGGGGAGTCACTGCCTCTGGAGCTGATGCCAACGCTTCGCTTCATTTCCGTCTAATGGGTCCTTCTGGCTGGGGCGGAATGTGGAATTCCATCGATTATACCTTCGCTGATTGGTATACCGTCAAAGTCAATGGCCATACGGTCAATACGGAAAATGTCAGTGTAGCTGGTACTTATAACAATGCCGGATCCGCTGATTATTACAACTTCAGCGATGTCACCATCGGTGACATCAGCCTGATTCAGGGTCTTAATGTCGTTACTTTCGTTGTTTCTAACCGTTTTGATGTCACTAAGGTCTCAGATGACAAATTCAATGGCAACATCTCGACCATGGGTAACATCGATAGCATGACTATCTTCTCTTCCAAGGATCTTACCTATACAGCTGATACCGCTGAAGTCGACAATGCTGACCCGGATGTCAGTTATCAGACTCTCAAGATGGAATCAGAAGCTAGCACTACTCGTGTCTATAAGGATGAAAGCACTCCTTTAGTCGATATGACCGGTAAGACCATGGCTGAATTCGAAGCCGGTCTCAATGTCATGTTCGGTGTCAAGTCAACCGGTGCTGCTAAGGTCAAACTCAACTTACACATTGCTGCTCCTTATAAGACTGCTACTGAAGCCATGACTGATGTCAATGTCAGTGATCTGCTTTCCATCAATATCGGTGGTAAGGAAGTCTCTGTCGCTGGATTAACCATTGCTGGCAACAATGCTGTCGGAAACAAGACAAATTATTCAACGGTCATCACTGGCTGGGTTGATTTAGCTGATGGCGACAATACCATCTCCGTAGTTGTCAATTCCGATGTCACGGGATTCGCCTATTTAGGCGGACTTGATTATCTTGAATTGGATGCCATTTCCGGAACCTTCACTCCTTTCCTGATTGCCACTCCTGAAATCAAGAAGACCGTTACTTTTGAGGCTGAGGCTGATACCACTAAGAGAGTCGGTTATGCTGACTTAGCCACTGGCGCAACCTATGTTGAATTAATTGATGCCACGAAGACTCAGACTGACAAATACAAGAACAAGCTTGATACTACTAAGATCATCTACGGTATTGAATCCAGTACAACGGCTTATGCTTCTGTTTCTTTAACGATGTCCACTCCTTATGTTGATGCCAACACAGTTATGGCTGATGTCAGTGCCGGTGATTTAGGCGACTTATGGTTCAACGGAACTTTAGTCTCTACTCCTAATACCTTAGCTGGTAACAGCAAGAAGGGTGTAAAGGATAACTTCACTACCACTACTATCACCACTCAGATCAAGTTAGAAGCCGGAAAGAACCGCTTAGCCTGGGAACCGAGAAACTACACTAGCAACACTTATGCTTTCTTTGGTGCCATGGATAACATCCAAGTCACAACTACTGCCACTGTCACTCCTTATGAAGTCAATATGTGGACTGATAGAAACACTTATTTCGATGATAATAATTCTGAGCCTATCTATGTTACCTGCGACAGTGTCTCTGCTACTTCTCCTTCTACTTGCTGGATTGGCTTATATAACAAGGAAGATAATGTTGAAGCCAATCAGCCTGGTTCATTATATTGGTATTATCCTACAATGGCTAACTACAATACTGACGGACAGGAATATTTAGGCAAGGCCTGCGATATCACTAAACAGAATCCTAATTCACAACGTCCTTTAATCAGTGGCGAACATGGTGGATACTTCAAGATTGTCTATATGGAAAAAGATTCTCCAAATGCAGCCAGTGGATACGATGTCACTGATACAGTCTACATCAGTTGCTGGAACGATCCCGATAACGGATATGGCGGATTAGTC
>JBAXZY010000141.1:0-3036 GCA_041670045.1 Bacilli bacterium
CCTTGCCCGAAATGATCAAAGACATAGACATCGATTCCGCTTTGATTGAGGAATTTTGCAAATTTCTCATATCTTTCGGAGTGTTCATCCATGCCGGTGATGATGACTAGAAAGGCGTTCTCATTCTCCACCTCATAATGGTTTCCTTTTAAGGAGTGCGTCTCATTAATCTTGATATCGACAATTCCCATGGCTCCTACCTCTTTCTATTAATATAAACTAAATAGAAGAAGAAGACTACTTCATTCAATTCTTCTTTGTCAGAGGCTGATTGTTGTATATAATGACTATTTTAAAATAGAGATAGACATGCTAAATTAAACTTGGAAAAAATAAAAAAGAATTCAAGTTAACCGGATGTTTTAGTGAACAAAGTGTTGTCTTTAGCCTTTGTTATAGGCTCCTGATTACGGAAAAGGAAAAAATAATTTATGAAGAAAGAAAAGATTATCGGCTTTATCTCCTGTGGCCTTGCTTTGATTTGCTTGATTGTCGGAGCCTCTTTTCATGGGTTTAGACTTGATAGCAGCAATCAGGAAAAATATCAGTTAGGTGTCGATATGGGTATTTCGATGCTGTCCTTATTTGTTTTGTTTTTAGTGTTTGGAATAACAGTTTTTATTCTTCTTTGCAAGAAGAAGACTGAGTTGATGTGGCCCTTGCTGAAAGTCTATTCAGGCTTATTCATTCTTTTCACAGTAATTTGGGGCTATATTTTAAATGGCGAGGCAGCATACATGTATGAATTAACCTGTCTTTCTAATCTTTTAGCGGGGACACTGTTAATCCTAGACGGACTTCTTCACCAGAAAAAACTGATTGGCTTCTTATATGTATTAGTTCTAGCCTGTATTATACCGGTGTTCTTAGTTACAGTAGTCTGTGCCATAGGGGGATTAGCTAGTTTTAATTTCAGTGGCGGCTTCTTCTTTATGCATGCCATCAATCCTTTGATTCTTCTTAGCTTCTTTGCTTTCACAAATATCAATCCAAACAAGAAAGAAAACCTGATCAGTATCTTTATGGCTCCACTTCCCATTCTTCTTTATCTCTTATTTGATTTAATCCGGTTTTATGTTGTAGGTGAATTAGTGTATGGACTGATTCCAAGTGAATATCTCTTACCTTGGGTTATCATTCTGATTGCTATAGGTGTCTATCTTCTTTTAGCCTTCCTAGGTTGGGGATTAGTGTCTTTAAGAAAAGGGATTTTCAATTTAAGGAACAAATCTAATAAGGTCGCTGAATAGGTTTAATTAGGCCAGATGGTTTATTAAATTAAGCAACGCAATAAAAAGACGGATTTTTTATCGTCCTTAACCATTACTTGTTCTTTAAGTGCTATAATTCCCACTGATGAAAGTGATTAAAAACAATATGGACCAGAAAATACCTGAGACGAAAGAAGCTAGTGAGACCATTGAAGAGAAAATCGATGGCGTTTTAAACAAAATCCGTCCTTTTCTTCAAAGAGAAGGCGGCGATATTCAATTGGAACGTTTTGATGAGAAAACCGGTGTCTGCTATGTCGACATGGTTGGAGCTTGCTCCGGATGCATTTTAGCAGCCAGTGATGTCTCTGATTCGGTTCAGGTGATGCTGATGGATGAGATTCCTCAGATTACCAAAGTGGAATTGGTTCCACCTAAGGAAACCACTGAACAAGGTTTCGAAGATCTTTTGAAACGTCTTCAGGAACAGCAGCAGGCTGATATGGAAATGGATAAGATCAATAAGGAAAAGGCAGCTGATATTAAGGCTGACAAACCTGAAGAAAAGAAGTAGATTCCTTTGATTCAATAAACGGAGACCTCAAAAGTCTCCGTTTTTTTAGATCAGCTAACAAGAATAAGGCACTAATCAGGCTTTGCTTATAGTAGAACGAGGAGTCGTAATTTTTAGTCTGACAAGTGATGATTCTTTGTAATTCGGAAAACTGATTTTAAGCAACAAGGCCAGTAAGAAACAACTGGTTTTTGGATACTTTAAAGGAATTGCAAATATTTTTATGAAATATCTTTGCTTTTCATAACTCATATCGATTTCATGTGTTAAAATTGACACGAGGTAAATAACAATGTCAGATAAAAATTTTATTGTTGAGACTTCGGCACATCATATTCATGTCTGCCAAGCTACTTTGGATGCTTTGATGGGTCAGAAGGATGCTAAGCTCGGAGTTAAGAAGATGCTCTCTCAGCCTGGTATGTTTGCTTCTGATGTCCGTTTGGATGTCATCTATCATGCCACCATCAAGGATAAAGTCACTGGTGCTGAAGTTAAGAAGGACTTCATGTTAAAAGGTCTTTCTATTTTAGGGCCTACCCGTAAGGCTGATCAGGTTGAGATCTCAATGACTGAAGCTAGATCCTTAAAGGCCAATGTTCCGGTCAGAGAAAGCGGTGATGTTGCTAATAGCTGCCCTTGCACTTTAGTTAATCCGGTCAATGGCAACAAGGTTGATATCAAGGAAGGAATGATCATTGCTAAGCGTCATGTTCATATGACACCTAAGGATGCCGAAGATTTCGGAGTTAAGAATGGTGACATTGTTTCCGTTAAGATCAAGTCTGCTAATGGCAGAAGCGCTATTTTTGGCGATACGGTTATCCGTGTCTCCCCTAATTTTGCTTTAGCTATGCATATTGATACTGATGAATCCAATGCTGTCGGCGGTCTTTCTAAGGGCGTTTTCGGCACTATCGTCAAAGAGGAGTTCTAATTTCTCATGCCGAATCTTCTCGCCCATAGTCTCATCGTTAAAAGGTTCTATATCAAAGAAGATGAGATGGCTTCTGATATTACGGCTGAACCGACATTCATCAAGGGCAACTTTGATTTCCTGTCTTTAGGATCTCAAGGACCTGACCCTCTTTTCTATGCCGGTGTGGTACCAGGTCATTGTCTGCATTTGATTACGGCCAATAAACGATTAGGCAACCAGTTGCATAAGACTGATGGTAAGAAATACTTCCGTCTCTTATGTGAACAATCCTATATGATTGATGACTACAACGAGAAACGAAGATTCCAGTC
>JBAXZY010000142.1:0-3031 GCA_041670045.1 Bacilli bacterium
TATTCTTTTAGTAATTGGTATTCTCTTCTGCTGTTCAGTATCAGTAGATTCGATGGTCAACTACTGTTTAGGAATCCTATTGATCCTTTGTGGCGTATTCTCAATTGTCACTGCTTATATTCAAAAGCATACTGCTTTCTCAGTTGAAGGCCTCTCAGCTGCCGGTTTGATTGCTTTAGGTGTCTTCTGCTTTGTGGTTGGCTTTAATTTCACTGCTTTCATCGATTTGTTCTTAATTACTACTGGTGCTTTACTTCTTGTTGATGGTTTGATTGGATTGACTTTGAAGAGAAACACGAATGGCATCATTGTGGAATTAGTCTTAGGCGCTATTATGCTGACTTTAGGTTTATGTTTATGGTTCATTCCTAACTTTGGAAAGTATTCTGAAGTAGTTATGGGTGTTATCTTTATTCTTATTGGTGTCTTTGGTATTGTCTTTGCCTGTCTTCCTGATTCTAAGAAAAAGAACTTAGTTAAGTAAGACTATTTTTGCTAACAAGTAAACTGTTCTCTAAGCAAAATCAGGGAACAGTTTTTTATTTTAGTGTATAATTCAGTCATGGAATATCAGCACATTACTCATCAGGATTTTGGTCCTTTTATTCAAAAAGACAGCCAAATCCTGATTCTAGGATCATTGCCGTCTATTGGTTCTCGGAAAGCTAAATTTTATTACGCTTATAAAACTAATCGTTTCTTTAAAGTGTTAGCTATTCTATTTAATGAAGAAGAACCAATTTCAGTTGATGATAGAAAAGATTTCTTAAAAAGACATCAGATAGCTTTGTTTGATGTCATCCAGGAATGTGACATCAAAGGTTCTAGTGATTCATCGATTAGGAATGTCATTGTCAATGACATTCCTAGTTTGATTAAAGGTACTAATATTAAGCAGGTTTTCACAACGGGTAAGACAGGTACTGACTTGTATCATCAATATATTGGAAAAGACAATATCTATCTTCCTTCTCCTTCGGCTGCCAACGCTTCGATGTCGCTAGATGATCTGGTAAGAGAGTACCGAATTATTCTTAGATTCAATTCTCATAATAATAAGTGACTTCATATTTGATTACTTTCTCATTCTGGAAAGAGACAGTGAAGTAAGTATACACTGTGTCTAACCAGGAGTCTTTATCAATAAGCCAACTCCAATTTTCAATTGAAGTATCTTTTTCATCAGTCTCTTTTTTGTCCGGAGCACCAAGATTAGAAATGACATAATCCTGACTAGCATTCATTAAGGTTAGCTTTTCTTCCATGTCATCGATCATGATCTTCTTTTCCCTCATACTGGATGATTGCCATTTTTCTTTGGTGTAGATCTTATGATCGTCATACCGTTTTTTGTCGATAGGCATGGTAACTAAAGGGCAAAGAAGTTCAAGAGAAAAGACACTTAAAAGAAAAATTGCTATGGTTTTGCCTTTTTTAGAAGGCTGTTTTTTCTGTCCTTGTTCTAAACAAATTCCGCAGACAAAGAAAGGCAGTATCAGGAAGAAGAGAACATAGATAATCAGGAAAGGCAAAAAGATAATGATGAAGCCATAATTATCGAAGAACATATCATAGGTGATGATTGATAAGAGAGCGGCAATTAATCCGGTTAATATTAAACCCACGATGCCAAAGACTAAGGCTGCATTAAAATAACTTTTTTGGGCAGGTAGGGAGATTGGTTTAGCTATTTTGTTTTGTTTCTTTTTAATTTTAAGTATTGATTCTACTATGGGGTAAGCTGAAAAAAGAATGGTTAGAATAAACAAGAAGTAGTAATGGGAATAAACTCCGAATATGATGCTTGTTACTATGACTACGATGTTAAAAGCAATTGACAGTCCTAAATTGATGAATGGAATGATGGGGGCTCCATTTTTTTGATAGAGGATACTTGTAACTAAATATCCTAAACCGTAAATAATAAAGGCAATGGATATAACTAAAAGAGAATTCATGGAATAGATATTATTTATGAATACATAAGGCTCAGTAAAAAGCAGTCCTAAGAATAGCAGACCAATGCCATAGAAAAGAGGTAAGAAAGATAACTTGTTCTTATTTATTTTGATAGCCAGATTACTGCTTTCAGTTTGAAGGCTATTCTCCGAATAGATCATATATCTTTTTGGTATTCTAAAATATCGCCTGGCTGACAATCAAGGATCTCGCAGATTTTAGATAAGGTGTTGAAACGAACACCTTTCACTTTACCGGTTTTTAGTAAAGACATATTGACAATGGTGATTCCGACTTTGCTAGCCAATTCACCTAATGACATTTTTCTTTTGGCTAACATTTCATCAAGGTGCACAATGATCATATGAATGACTCGTTTTCATTTCTAGCAGCAGTAGCTTCCTTTAAAAGGCTTGCTCCTACTAAAAGCAATGCTGAAATCGTCATACCTACTAATCCTAAGAAGCTATAGAACAATTCATATCCGACACCCTTAAGAATTGTGAAGACGATATTGGAGACTAGGAAGACAGAACTGGCTGAGATTAAGAAGATTCCTGCTTTTTCTACTTCATGAACTGTCTTATCTGAGAAAAAACTTTCCATATTTAAGCGGTTGGAAACTAAGTAGGCATAATAGATGACGACAAAACAAGGCAAGGAACAAATCCAATAGACGATCGTCTCTGCCCATGCTAAAGCATTCATCTGAACTGGACTGCCATCTAATTTGATAAGACCTGTTTCATATGGAAAAAAGAATCCGACCATAAATAGACCAATCAGGCCGAATACCAGCACTGTCAGCTTTAAGAAAATACTGATTCTTTTAGTATTCATGGTTTACCTCCAAAGATATGATAATACTTTATTATCGTAATACAATAAAAAAGTTTATTGTATTACAATAAATTAGTCTCAGAAGCCTTTCTTTTTAGACGTGTTTTTATCGTAATTTGAATATTGCCCCAATATTTGCTAATATCTTTAGTCGCTGGGCCTGTAGCTCATTTGGGAGAGCGTCTCGTTCGCAACGAGAAGGTAGCGGGTTCGATCCCCGTCAGGTCCACCA
>JBAXZY010000143.1:0-3017 GCA_041670045.1 Bacilli bacterium
GGTACGGGAATAACGCTTGGGGTGAGTGATGAATTTAGCTATCTTATAAGCTACTATTCTGTTAATTAAGAAGACTAATAAAGCCAACAAAAAAACAGAGCCGATTACAATCAGCAGGATGAAATTCCACTTCATACATTATCCTCCGCTTTGGATAAGCCCTTATCGATAGTAATAAGTGTAATATTATAGTTTAGACTCACATCCTGAAGAAGGAAAGAAAAAAATCAAATAATTATTTGAATTCAATAATTCTGAAAGCACAAATATTAATTTTATTTAAAAGGGTGTCTTGAAAAAAAGGTTCTATTTTTAGAACCCTTTCTTTCAAAACTAGCTAAGAAAGCAATCTCATAGATTAATAGAAATTAGATTTTAAATGGAAATTGATTAGAAGAAGAAACAATTGTTAAATTCGTGACAATTGTTTTGAAAGAGGAATTGTATTCCAACTGATTGTCCTTAATAGAAGCTATACCTGTAGCAGAAGTACCGGTGATATTAGTTAAAGTGAAGAAATTGCCAGCGTTACTGACAGCATAGGTATAGTCATAATTGACAGTTCCTAATATAGCTTTAGTTGAGACATTGCTTAGGACCATGCTGCCTTTGCCATTATTGAAAGAAAGAACAACAAATACTTTAGTAGTTAAAGCAGTGGAGAAAGTCTCCTGGGTATAGGATTTGCCGTTGACATAATCAGCAACCTCACTAGCTAATAGTTCTTTGGTTAAAGTAATCTTCGTGTAATTACGGTGTTCTTCAGTATCAACGGTATCTGGTAAGGTGACATAAAAACTGACTTGCGAGAAGTCTCTTGCAAAATAGATGTTGCCAGCCGGAACCTTGGCGTAATACATATCGGTCAAAGTCTGATCTGCATCAATGACAATTTTTCCTTCTTCGATATGGTAAGCAATGGTAGCAGTCTTATCAGTATCATAAGAAACAGATTTAGTTAAGGTCATAGATGTAGCAGTATCAAACTTAGGGGAGAAGTCCATGGTACCGGTTGAATAAGTGTATTTCTTTCCGACAATATTGGTGGTGATGTAATCCTTAGTGTATGGTGTATCAACGGTTATGGAATAGGTCTTTTCTGTGACCAAGTCCTCTCTTCCTATTACATAGAACTTAAAGGTGTAGTCACCAGGCGTTTTACCTAAGATAGAATAGTAGAATCCGAGATTTCCTTCTAAGTTAGCGTCATCATAATCGAATAATTCAATGCCACCTTTGGTACCTGAGATTAACTTCAATCCATAGGAATACTTAGTCGTAGTCGGAAGAGTATCTATATAGAAGTAAGTGGATTTTTCATCAGGGAAGATAGAAGCAAAGGTATCAGTATCCGGAATATTCCCAGCTACAATTCCAGTGATGACGACATCTGTGAACTCGACATCGATTCTGACTGAATATCCTTTTGTGGAATTGAAAGTCAAAGTGGCTTCCCCAACGACGGATTCCCCGGCTTCATCCTTGTTTGCGGAGAAAGCAAAGATGCCTCCGCCGATACTTCCCGAAGCCTTCAATTGGGAACTGTCCGAAGTGGTGCAAGTGATGCTATCGAATTCAACGCTAGACGTATTGGGTGTAATCTCGGTGATTTGCAAAACTAAGGCTTTATTGACGGTCAAGACATACTTAGTGATGCCGCTAGTTTGATCAATTGTTTTATCCGGCCCATATTTAGTTAAGTCACTGTAATCGTAATTGTCGTTTTTCTCTCCGGAAATTTCCTTCATGGCAAAGGAAGTCAGGTAGTAGGTAGAAAGATTGATGTGGCTGCTATTATTTGTGTCATTATCAGCTTTTTCAGCTCCGAAGACAAAATCGGAGGCTTAGACTGTAATATTACCGGAAGCGTATTTACCTTTAAAATCCTGAATGAATTTAAATCCGATGATGTTCTTTTCTTGGTAATCAATCTTGAAAGAAGTCTCATAATTGATATCAGTATAACGATCGGTGAAAGCGGAAGTGATAAGGTAACTGCTGTCTGTGTTGCTGAATTCGGAATAGGCATAGCATTCGGCATTCGCAAAAGTGACAAAAGAGCCACTCAGAGAAGGGTTATTAAAGAATAAGCTATTAATAATGCCACTGATTCCATAGTTTGTGCCGTTATCGGCAGGATTATAGAACAAAGTGGAATTGGTCTTATCCTCTTCAGTGGCGGTCCTGTCGATATAGATATTCTTGATCTTGCCGTCCCTAGCAAAAGACATTCCATAATATTTATTCGTCAATGGATCTATGCCGGAATAATTCAATTCATTTGTGGTTGAAGAAAGAGTGTCACCTGTAAACACTTCTTTTTTCCTTGAGGTATAAGAAGCATCCGAATAAGAAGAAAACTCATCCGTGACTTTGGTAGTTTCACTGCTGCTATTTTCTCCCTCAGTTGTCATGATAGTAGAAGTATTGACCATCTTGCCGGAGACCAAAGTTTCTTTTTATGTATCCTTAAAAGATGAAATGAAAGCCTTTAATGTTGTAAGAGCACTTAAGTTAGCGTCCACTACGTTAAAGTTGATAGATGCAATCACTGGTTCAATTAATTAAAAATTTCCAACAAAATACACTATATACCTAATAATCCAATTACTTCTTTTCCCTTTTTTGTTTGACTTGTTCCTATCCATTCATTGCTTAATCTAGGATCCTTTATCTTTTTATATCTTTTGAGAATTTTCAATAATTCACCAAAAGTATAATTATCAAATAATTGATGCTTTTCAAATTCGTTTTTCATTTTGCAGCCTATGATTGAAGATATGAGATTAATAAATTCACTTCCATAAATACTATAGTCATTATGTTCACGCACAGAAGATAAAAGAAGTTCATTTTTATAAAACTTATATACTAATTCAATTTCCCATCTTTCTTCATACATTTGATATGCTTCTTTTAAAGTCAAATCTTGATTGGAAACATAAACTACTGTTCCAAATCTCTTTTCTTTTTTTCGAAAATCAATTTCATTTAGTTTGTTTTTGTTTCTTTTCATA
>JBAXZY010000144.1:0-3004 GCA_041670045.1 Bacilli bacterium
GAGCCGAAGGCTCCATGTAAATCCAAAATGGTGTAGATGCCGTATTCTCCGGCTGTTTTAATAAAACTATCTATTTTCTTAAGATGATCTTCGCGGACGGTGAAGGACATGGAATTGAATTCACTGGCTGTTAAATCACTCTTCACTAATAAAGAAAAGTCCACATCATAGACATCAATGTAGGAGATAGGAAGACGTAAGACGTTCATTCCTAAGTTAGCGCAGTTGATGAAGTCACTCTCATTCCAGTAGGCATCAGAGTAGGTATCCATTAATTCATAGGCTTTAGTTTTACCATAGTTACTGGTTAAGACATTCATGGTGTTCAAAAGACAGGAAGAAGTGACAGTGGCCATCCAGGATTCCTGAACGTAGAGGTTACCGACATTGGTTCCTCTTAAGGACACTTGTTCGTTGCCTTTAGTTATGAAGGACGTGTTTTTAGTTGAAAGGAAGTCTTCTTCAGTGAGTTGGTTCTTCTTTAAATCAGAAGTGGAGTCACTAGTTGATGTTAAAGAACCTGATGTTTCTGAAGAATCAGAAACAGGAGATGAAGAAAGCTTACCTTCCTCACAGGAAACAAGTGAAACAGTGACTAAGAGGGTAAAGACAATTAAACTGCTGGTTACTTTTCTATTCATGTTTTTAATTATTTCTATTCTATCCTAAAAGCCCTTTCGGTAGAGCAAGAATAGCTTAAGTCTTGAAGTTTATTTCGTAACTTTAAAAAATAACTGACCTTTAAGAATAGATATCTTAGAATATTATCATGAACAGAAACTATACCTTAGCGGAAATAAAAGCCGAGCTTTTAAAGGAAATTAGCCAGCTAGAGGAAAAAGACCCTAGCTGGCTTATTTGCCGTCACTGTCCTTTCAAAGGCAAATGCTGTATTGATAATGATATCGACATCCGCGAAGATGAATGGCAGGAAATAAAAGAAGTCTTAGATAAGAATCCCAATATCAGGAAACAAGTCAAAGATAACTTCCTTCATGATTCCAAATGCTACTTCAGGACGGAATCCTGTTGTCTGATTAATGATGTCAGACCCACTAACTGTCTTTATACACCGTATCAAGTCATTCAGAATATCTACGATCAAAAACTGATGTACAGTCTTAGATCTGGTACCTGTGATTTCATAACTAAGGAAGAAGACTCCAAACCTTTAAGTCCAGATGAATATCTGATTCCTATTAAAGGAACTGATCATTACTATCTCTTTTTAAATTATTGGTTTCTTAATTATGAGAATCAATCCATTGACTGCTATAAAGAAACAGGATATGAAAGATTAAAAGAATACTTTCAAGATGTAAGGAAAGTTGCTTAAATAAAGTTTAATCATAGAATAAACCTTCTAGCCTTCATTTAAGGTTTTCTTTTCAGTTGGTATAGGAATCAAGATTGATAAGGTGAAGATGTCTTTGTTGGCCTCAATTTTCAAGTCACCATGATACTTGGCAGTAATGCACATAGGGCTTTATATGTTACTGAACTGATTGCTTCATTTTACAATCGGTAAATAAAAAATATTGCCTATTTCTAGGCAATATTTGATTATATTTCTGCTTATTGTCTCTAATCTTTCAGCAATTTTTTGATTTCATCAACCTTATCTAGGTGTTCCCAAGGCAAATCAATATCCGGTCTGCCGAAATGACCATAGGCTGCTAAATCACGGTATTTAAAAGTGGGATAACGGAGATTGAAGTTCTTGATGATGGCTCCTGGACGGCAATCGAAGACTTTGTTGATGACAGCCAAGATTTTCTCATCACTGTAGTTGCTGGTCTTGAAAGTGGAAATGTTTATAGACAACGGATCGGCTTTGCCAATCGCGTAGCTTAACTGGATTTCCATCCTCTTTGCAACTCCGGCAGCTACTAGGTTTTTAGCCATGTATCTTGCCATATAGGCACCACTGCGGTCGACTTTGGAAGGATCCTTTCCGGAGAATGATCCTCCGCCATGACGGGCACTGCCGCCATAAGTATCGACAATGATCTTTCTTCCGGTCAGTCCGGTGTCGCCAGCTGGACCACCGATTACGAACTTGCCAGTAGGATTGATCAAGACCTTGAAGTCAGTATTCATATTAAAGTCCAAAGCGACTTTCTTCATGATCTTCTCATGAATGAAAGTTTTGAAATCCTTCTCATCAAAATCCGGATCATGCTGACAGGACATCAGAATCGTATCAATTCTAATGGGATTTGAAGAATAATCGATAGTCACCTGAGATTTCATATCCGGGCGAGAATGTTTGAATTCCCCTTCTTTTCTTAACATAGTGGCGTAACGAACTAATTTATGGGCCACAGTGATTGCTAAAGGCATATAGCCTTCAGTCTCATCAGTGGCATAACCAAACATGATGCCTTGATCGCCAGCACCTTCCTCTAAATAATTTTTCTTTTTTACGCCCTGGCGGATATTGGAAGACTGATCCTGAATCAGATTAAGAATCTTCAAGTCCTTATAGTTGAAACCTAATTCATCCTTGTCATAGCCGATATCCTTGATGACGTTTCGAGCTACGCTTTCATAATCAACATCGGCAGTAGTATGGACTTCGCCGCCAATCAGAAGAAACTGCTTGGTAGCAAAACATTCAACGGCTACAAAAGCCTGATGGTCTTTAGCTAAAACGGCATCTAAGATGGCATCAGCCACCTGATCACAGATTTTGTCCGGATGACCTTCACTGACACTCTCACTCGTAAATAGGATCTTCTCATTTGACATAGTTTAGTTTCTCCTTTCATTCGGGCATTAAAAAAAGCCCTCCACATTTGTGGAAGGCTATATCTTGCTTCCAGCTTATCGTTCAAGGCGTGGTACCTTGCTATCAGAGAGCACTTACTCATTTGAGAGAGTTGCTACTAGGTTCTTTCACTGATGTTACCTAGTTCTTGATAAGGACAAAATAAAGTATAGTTGTTTTTCTGTTTTTTTCAAGTGAGATGATTGAAAGAAAAGAAAGATCTTCGTTTAAAGA
>JBAXZY010000145.1:0-2972 GCA_041670045.1 Bacilli bacterium
CTGTCGTGTCCGGGATATTCCGTTTGGGATCACCGGGAAATTTCTTAGTGAGTCCAACCAATCTGATTTCCATAATGTTTGCCCCCAAAAATCAACTAACCTATTTTATAATAATTAAAGAGAAATAAACACCCCTTTTAAAAGTAAATCGCTTCACAATTTATAGGATTCATCAATTCGTTGTCTTTTTTGTTCCAAGTTTCGATATTCGACTTCATCCTTATAGATATTTGCTTCATCCGTTGATACTAAAAAAGTATTCACCACATAATCAGTCAAGCACCGATGATCCTTCCTGACAATGATCATTGTTAAGGAAATAGCTAGAGGAATCAGAAAAGCAAAGATAGAACCCAAGAATACAAAAACGAAATTGAATAAGAAATGGCATAGATACCGGCTAGTGGAACAGCTAAGTCCGTCCTTACCTACTAAGCCAATTTTAGTAAGTGTCATACCTAATGTTCTTTTTCCTCTCGTACAGCAAAGAGGAATAATCAAATAAAAGATTATGTATGATAAAGCAATGGTCAGAATAATAGTCCAAAGATTAAGACGATTAATCAGGTTCCTGGAGCTTAGATAATCCGGATTGGCCTGTAAATACCCAATGGCTGTTTTAACAACACCCGTATAGAAAGAATAATAGTCATCATCATAATCGGAATTAGTCAGTAATCTTGAATAATCAGTAGCAAACATCTTTTCACCTGAATCAGTGTTTGCTTCTGCCTTCAATGACAGATAAGTAGTCAAGCCTTTTCCTTTGATAGAATCGCTAGTCTTCTCATTCCCATCCAAAAACACTTGGAAGAAATAAGTAAGACGGGTATCCATCTCCTGGCTTTTCTCATTGTAAGTCAAGTCGGTGTTGTCAGCTAAGGAGGTTGAAATCTTAACTGGTCCATCTACGGAATCATAATATAGTTCAGAAGAAATTAAGACTTCATTCCGAGAAGCCACTATTTCTTTATAGGAGGAATTAGTCTGAAGGATGGATAAAGATCCAAACAGCATCACTAATCCTATAACTAGCATCACAAAGAAATCAAACAGCCCGGCACTGATGGTCTTGCCAGTTGTACTAGCTACATACGATAGTTTAATTGGTAGACTTACTAGGATTTCTTTATCGCTGTCGTTCATCGTTCATGTTTCTTTCAATTACAAACTCACGTGGATCTTTTAGCACCAGGTTGGAGAAAAATTCACTGATAGACTGTGAGGTGTCTTTGTTCACAAAGCAGAAAATATAAGATAAGAGCAGGATAATCAATGAGCTGACCCCTAAGACAATCAAAGAAAGCCCTGGAATCAAAGCCACATCCAGCACTCCGAAAGCCTCTGTTCCATAGAAAGAGAAGAAAGTAAGGGGAATAATGACTAAGTTTTCAATACAGACACATAAAAGATGAATCAGATAATTGCTAATTTTAGGTATCATTCCATTCTTAGTGCAAACAGCGATTCTCATAATTTTATAAGTGACGGTCTTGCCATCCTTTAAAATCAAAGGTGCTACTAAATAGACTAAGATCTGCGCAAATAAATAAGAAACTAAACATTCAATGTGTTTGACTTTATAGATCCAGTTAGTCTGATTAAGATAGGTTTTATATACTGTCAGATATGGAACATAATAGGTTACATATTCGTTAGTTCCGATTTTTATTAATTCTTCATATCCCGCTAGCAGAGAATCGTAAATGGTTTTGCCAACACTGTAATTGTCATCCCGTAAATAATTATCAAGACTAGTTGCAGTCTCTAAGGTAAGATAAGGATAGTCAGATGTTTCATAATAAGAATCATTTGTATTCTTAATAAGCAGATCCCGATAATAATTCAAACCATAATTATCCTTATCAGGATCACTATCCTGATAATTGCTTTTCTGTACTTCTTTAAAAGTCACAAAGTAATAATAGGTATTATCAGTCTCAGGAGTGATCTCCGTGTATCCTTCATAGGTTGAAGTTGAGATATCACTGACATTATTTCTTTTTAAAGAAGCTAAAGTGGAAGAAATTATGAATCTCTTACTGATAGTGGCACTGCCAGTCAAAGAACCAGTATCGTCTTCTTCGTCAAGCTTGGAATCATTGACTAAAAAGAACAGATTCTCTTTAATAGCGCTGATTTCAGCGCTGCTGTTCTTCATGCCTGTGGTACTGCTACCAATCGAGTCAACTAACAGAAACACAAAAAGGGAGAGAACAAAAGCAGTCAGGATATCCATGACATAGGCTAATAGTCTTCGCCCGTTAGTTAGTACTCGGGCATTCTGATTCAGGCTGGCTTTTTCATTCATGTCCTAATTATAACCTATTTATTGCTGGTTTCTTTGACTTAATTAGACTACTTCTCTACAATACTTAAAGATACGAAAGGGGTGGATCAAAAAAATGAATAAACAGGACCGGGAAGACTATATTCTTCAAAAGAAATGCTTATTAGTCGTACTCTTTGTTTACTATATCAATGACATCCCTTATGATGCCATTACTTTACGCTCTTTCGGTTTCAATTTTGATCCGTCCTGTAACTTCAAGGCCATTGTTGTCTCAAAGAAAGAACATATCCATAAATACGTGATTCATATTCTAAATCACTTTGACAGCAAGGAATTAGCTAACTTGGATAACCAAGGCTATATCAATATAGTTGTTTCTGATCCTATCAATAGCGATTCTCTTCCTAATCCTAAAGAAGCTTTGAATGTCTACTTCAATGGAGTTGACTTTAAGAGTATTGGTTTCATTGAAGGCAAAACGGTCAACTATACGACCGTTACAAATGATGATGCAGTCACTGATGAACTGCTTTATCATCTCAACAAAACTCATGGAAACAACTCAACGGCCTCTTCTTTTATTCAATGGCTGCTGAAGTTCTACACTAATAAGCTTCATACTGATTTAGTAATGGGTGCTGGCATCAACGAAGACTATGGTGCCAAGAACTGGGAAGAA
>JBAXZY010000146.1:0-2960 GCA_041670045.1 Bacilli bacterium
CCTGTTTCCAATGTCACGGTTTCCTTATTAAAGAACCGTAACGGATCAGTTGGCGATATTTCCTTTTCGTTTGATAAGCCCCACTGCACCTTCAACGCCGTTGATAATACTCACTCCGATGATGGAGGGGGCAATCCTTTCTAATGCAATTTGATGTAATCTCTTCTGGGTCAAAAGGCAATGCCACCATCGTTTATTCAAACGGCAAGGCTCTTCTTCTGGATTTTGGAATATCCAAGAAGCGGATTTCTGATGCTTTAATCGGATATGGGCTTTCTTTTGATTCTCTTTCCGGTTTCTTTATCACTCACACTCATTCTGACCATGCCTCCAACTGTTTCAATGCTCCGCTGGAGAAGCTTTATTGTTCCGCCTGTCTCTTGCCTAAATGCAGTAAACCCATTTCCAATCTCAATATTCTCATTCCTTTTGAAACCAAGCATGTCGATGGCTTTGACATTACTTCCTTGCCCGTTAGCCATGATTGCAAAAACACTATGGCCTTTGTAGTCAGCGACGGCCAAGAATCACTAGTCTATCTGACCGATACGGGCTTTGTCCCCGAAAAGGACTTTCCGTATTTGAAAGACAAGAGTTACTACATCTTCGAATCTAACCACGACCCGAAAATGCTTTATGAATCTAAAAGACCTGATTACCTGATCAGAAGAATAATATCCGATACCGGTCATTTGTCCAACACGGATTCCGCCTATTATTTATCTAACCTCATCGGCAATCAAACCAAAGAAGTTGTTTTAGCTCATTTATCCGATGAATGCAATACTCCGGAATTGGCCCGCATCACTTATGAATCTGTAATGCAGACCCAGTTAGGCTATCTTCCGGATGTGCTGCTGAAGATTGCTTCCGATGCTAAAGAAACTAAGGGAGGCGACTGATGGTCATCCGTTTTTTGCTTCCTGGGAAAAGCCGGGAGAAGTTTTTACAGTCCGGCTATGACGAATACCTGAAAAGAATGTCTAGGTATGCTAAGGTTTCCTTAGTCACTTTACCAGAGGAGCCTTTGCCTAGCAATCCTAGCCCTGAGCAAATCAATCAGGCTTTGGCTAAAGAGGCAAAACGCTACTTGCCACTAATTAAGAAGGATGAAACTCTGATTCTTTTGGATGTGAGGGCTAAGGAAGTCGATTCCAATCAGTTAGCCAGCAAACTTTCTCAATTGAAGCAAAGGAGCGGCAACTTCGTCTTTTTGTTAGGATCTTCTTATGGCCTAGATGATTCAATACGTCAGAAAGCTGATTTTTCCTTTTCTCTGTCGCAACTGACATTCACTCATTATCTGGCACTATTACTGCTGATGGAACAGGTTTACCGTTCCCTTAAAATCATCAACGGTGAAACTTACGATAAATAATTGCTAGCTTTCTCTACTCAAAAACCCATAAATGTCCTTTTTTTATTCGGGAAGTGTTGACAAAAAGACAAAACACCTTTATACTTTTTCATTGCCATTGGGATATAGTCAAGCGGTAAGACAACAGTCTCTGAAACTGTCATGCCCTGGTTCGAATCCAGGTATCCCAGCCATTAGCAAAAAATGCCCTAGAAATAGGGCTTTTTTTTCTCTTGTACAATTTTGGTACAATTGAATTAAAAAAGTGTCCCTTTTCGACAACGAATCCTGAAATAAATTTTAACATTTTTTATTTAATAAACTCATCCGTTGTTCTATAAATCCCATCCCATTTGCCACTATTTCCTGAAGCATCCTAGCCTATTAACATGGCTTGCTATTTCTAACGTCCTTTTTAGTGAAAGAGAGGCTCTTTTTTGGTATAATTCTTTAGAAAGAAAAATAAATAAATGGATATCAAAAACGAGCTCAACGAAAAGCAATACTTGGCTGCTAGCAGTGAAAGTCAGTATTTAAGAATCATTGCCGGTGCCGGAACAGGCAAGACTAGGACTCTGACTTACCGAATGGCCTATCTTATTTCTCAGGGAGTCAGTCCCTATCATATGTTGGCTATTACTTTCACCAATAAGGCTGCTACCGAGATGAGAGATCGAGTGAAGGCTTTGCTGGAGAAAGAGAACTTTTCCGGATCTGGCAAACCTTTTGTTTTAACTTTCCATGGATTCTGCTACCGTTTCCTACGTAAAGAAATCGGGGCTTTGCATTCTTTATATAATCAAAGCTTCTTGATTGCGGACGAAGAAGACACCAATTCCGTCTATAAGGATATCTTTAAGACCATGACTAAAGGAGCATCCAAGGATTTTACCCAGGCCATTACCGGTAAAATCTCCGATTTGAAGACCGAAGGGTATTTCTTACAGGATGTCAGAGAAAACATGGTTCCACTTGGCTCGGTTTATACTTTCAAGGACTTAGTGTATGTCTACGGCAAATATGAAGCCTATATGCTTCGATCCAATCTCCTTGATTTTGACGATCTTCTGATGCTTACTCAGAGAATCTTAGCCAGCAATCCGGTTATCCGGGAAGAATGGCAGAAAAAATACCAGTGCATCTTAGTTGATGAATTCCAGGATACTAATGGCATTCAATATGATTTGATCAAGGAACTGATGGGGCCAAATACAAGACTTACCGTAGTCGGTGACCCGGATCAGACGATTTATACTTGGCGTGGGGCCAAGAATGAAATCATCAAGGATTCTCTTAAAAAAGATTTTCCTTCTTTGGATACTGTCATCCTTGACGACAATTACCGTTCCACGCAAGCTATTTTGGATGTCTCAAATTCCTTGATTAAGAATAACAAAGACCGAATGGATAAAAGCTTAGTGGCCGCTAGCCATGTAAAAGGTGATCCGGTTGAATACTTTAAAGCCGCTGATAATGATAACGAAGCTTATCATATTGCCACTATCATCCATAAACTGGTTGATCAGAAGACAATCAAATACAGCGATTTTGCTATCATCTATCGTTCCAACTATCTATCCAATTCCATTGAAAAACAGCTGAC
>JBAXZY010000147.1:0-2936 GCA_041670045.1 Bacilli bacterium
AAAACAACAATCCTTGGATGTTTTATGTTTCTAAGAAAAAAGTCTCTTTCTAGGTGTAAAATAACAAGTATGGAAAAAGAAATTCCCAGTATTGATAAGTTAAAAGCCATGCTTAGACGTGCTGCTAATCCTTTTACAGCATCTTATCAGATTGCTTCTATCAGATCAGTCTTAAATGGTTCTTCCGCTTTCAAGGGTGTTAATCATCTTTTTCTAGTGGATTGCTTCTTTCAAGATAAACCCGTCTTTTCAGTCAGTGAAAAAGAAGCTCTTGAGCAATGTGAATTAGCTTTAAAAGACGGAAATAAAATATCTTACTACTATTTGTATTTGCTTCTTAAGAACAAAGATTCAAATACTGCCATTAATGATCTATTATTGGCTTGCGAGATATCTTATCCAAAAGCTCTATTCGAATATGGTTTCCTACTTTATAAAGGTGAAACAGTTAAACAAGATTACAAATTGGCAAAGCAATACTTTGAAAAAGCCATTGCTGGTGGAATCAAAAAAGCCTATTTCTATTTATTGATGATAGCCGAAAAAGAAAAAGACTATGAAGAAGCAGAAAGCATTTATCAACGAGCTATGAATGATGATTATTACCTACCAGGGACAGTAAAATGAGCACTAACAATAAAACACAAGCCGCCGTATTTGGAGCCTCTTCAATTACTAATATCGACTTCATTAAAATAATTAACTCTTCTTTTTTGACAGTTGCCTGTGATGGTGGATACTACCACTTTCTAAAAGCAAAATGTGAACCTGATATTTTAGTCGGAGACTTCGATACCCTTAACGAAAACGAAATTAAAAATCCAGGCATCATCTATAAATTATCTCCAATAAAAGATGATACCGATGTCTTCTGGGCCATCAAGTTTTTAATGGGAGAAGGCTATAAAGAAATTCATCTTTATGGCTGCTTAGGCCAAAAATTAGATCATACTCTTGCAAACATAGAGTTGCTTTCTTTCATGAAAGAAAAAGGGGTCACCGCTTACTTGCATTCACCTGACAACAGCTATGTTCTCTTTGTAATTAAGAATGAGGAAGTCTCCTTCAATCCTAGGGCCGTTGGTCGTATTTCGGTCTTTTCTTTGAATGAAAAAACAACAGGTGTTTATGAAACCAATCTCAAATATCTGCTTAACAATGCTACTTTAACAAACAGTGTTCCTTTAGGCGTATCAAATGAATTCATTGGTAAGCAGTCTTCAATAAAGGTAACTTCTGGTTCATTACTAATCATGACTGATTACAATAATTTAAATGTTTAAATAATAATAAAGAAAAAGAAAGTAGTATAGTTCTTATTTGTATTAGCTTTTTTGATATTGTATATTATTTTATCTTCAAGGAGAATTTTATATGAGAAAACAGTTTTTGCTTTTGACTTTCTTACTCGCTTCTGGTTTGCTCTTCACATCCTGTGGAGCAACCTCTTCGGAATCAAGTTCAACTGATTCAAGCAGCACTTCCACTGAAACATATACCAAGAAACTTCACGTTTATAGTCTTCCTGACATCGTGGATTATTCACAGTATAATCAACTTGATTTAACTGGTTTAGTAGTTAAAGAGAAGACACTTGATTCAAACAATAAAACCGTCTCATCTGAAATCATTGATGACTATTCTTTGACGTGGGAAGACACTGATAAAGTCGCTGTAAGCGGTCAATATCTTTCATCAATTGGTTCCTTCAAAATCATAGTTTCTAAGGATGGCTGTGTATCAGATGATATTCCGATTACTGTTGCCTCCTCAAGTGACTTTTCACAGTTTTTGACTGTCACCTCTAAACCAACAACCACTTTATATGATCTTAATTCTTCCTTTGATGCCACCGGCTTAGAAGTCACCTTAACTACCTCTTACGTTGACAGTGATAGCAAAAAGCATAAGGGCAACACTATTCTATCTAGCAAAGATTATTCTCTTACCATCGGAGACGATAATGAGTTAGCAAAAAACTTTACTTTCACAACCTATGATTCCCAGACTGTCACCATTACCTATGTTGGTCTTAAAGTCACTTTAACTGCCTCCTTCATTGCCTACGTCAAACAAGCTAATGTCACTGAACCGGCAAAGATTGTTGATGACACCATGTCCTGGAAAGAAGACAGCGAGAAGATGACTGTCAATATCAAGAATGATGCCATCTCGGCAACTGCTGATACTGATAAAGGCTATTACTCACCAACCGAAGTCGGTGATACTTTCACAGCCTATGATGTTGGTCAGAATAACTATTCCAATTGTCGCTATACCCCAAGTACAGGAGAAGTCCCTACATTAGTCGTTCCCCTGATTATGCCTGGCTATGAGAGTGAAGCCACCTCCACTGTTTGGAACAACATCTATACCAGTTTCTTAGGCGATTCCGCCGATATCACCTTTGAATCACTTCATTCCTACTACTATCAGTCCAGTTTCGGTAAACTGGACTTCACTGGTACCATGACTGATTACTGCACCCCTTCGGACTTAAATAGCAGTTTTGCTAAATTAGAAGGCTTTGAAAGCACCCTCTTGATTTCTTCTTTGGCTGCCTTAGTCGGAAAGTGGGTTAAAAGCACCTATGGTTTCGATATGAGCAAGTTTGATACCGATAGTGATGGCACTATCGATAGTCTCTGGATGATCTATGTTGGCCCTGATTATAACGTCAATAGCACTTTCTGGGCTTTTACGGCTTCAACTTTATTTTCTGGTACAGTCGCAGATCCAGTTGTTAATATGTATAGCTGGGCTGGTTATAACTTCATCATCGATGTTCCTACCTATGAGAATCTGGATGCCCATACCTTGATTCATGAAACTGGACATCAGTTAGGTTTATCAGATTATTATTCCTACAATAATTCAGTCGGTTATGATGCAGTCGGCTATATCGATATGATGGATACCAACATTGGAGATCACTG
>JBAXZY010000148.1:0-2931 GCA_041670045.1 Bacilli bacterium
CGAAGATGATTCCGTATAAGACTCCGACTACTAAGCCGATTAATGCTGCAATCAATAAGATCTTTACCTTGGACATGGCAGTGTTAACGGGAGTATTGGCGGTAGTGGAGATGACAATTCTCTTTCCAAAGGCCAAGTGATAGCTTTTGGAAGTATCGTTAGATATTTCAATTGAGTTATTGATGACGGAATTGACGATTGTCTTTGATAAGTCTTTGTTGTCAGTAGAGACATTGATATCAATAAACAAGGATTTCTGGGTGCTGGTATAGGTTCTTGAGGCTACTGTGACCATCTTATCCATCTCATCATAGGTGAAGTTGTTCTTTGTTGATTCATTGACTTCTTCTAAGGTGGAAGTAAGGACTTCTCCAGTGTTCATGAAGTCTACTATGGAAGGGATGAGATTTAATGACAGGTTGAGGTTGTTGCTGTCAAGACTGCCGGAATCTGTGCTGTCAGTATTGTTATCAGCTAGGATGATGACAGATCCTGTTGATGTCCAGACTGGCTTTTGTATACCAAAGGAATAGATCCCTCCACAGATAAGAGCGGCAAGGAAGAAGATGATCATCTCTTTCCAATGTTTGAGAATCATTCTCATGACGTCACCAAAGGTGACACCATTTTCTTCTTCGGAGTCGGAGTTATCGGCATTGACCTGATCGAAACCCCTGTTCATGTTTTTCTCTTCCATGCTATCCTCTTTTTTAGTTTACTAATTCATATTAATATATATAGTAAAAAAATTAAACCGCAAGAGTATTCTAACATCAAGGCTTTAAAAATCAAGGAATTACAATAACTGGCTTGTTAAGGAATTTTTTTAATATTGAAATATTATTTAAAATTGATTAATTGAGTACGCTTTTGACATTTTTACTTATGCTTTTGGTAAAACTTGTTGGATACTCATATTTGAAATTAAAGGGTTCTTTTAAGAACTAAGTAAAAAAGCACTAAAAATATAATAAAATTGGTTTGAAAGAAAATAAATTGTTTTTCTATAAAATTTTTGTTAATTAATTGCAGTTTCACTATGTAGTTGTAAAATTGGCATAAAAATATTGGATTATACTTATAGCTTTCGTTTTAAGCGCTTACATTTTATTATCCTGTATGTCTTTACTTTAATTTCGGTGATAGAATAATGCCGTGCCAGCCTATCAAATGCATTAGAATTACCTATTTTTAAAATATTAGTTTTTTCTAAATAATTGCTAGGAAGGGAATAAGGGGAACAATTATGGGAGAATCAAATACTGAATACAGTTCTGATTTGTCTGTTGCCAGCGATAATTCCACTGCTCTCTATACAGACAGCACAATTTTAAACGATAAAGAAAGCATAGATAAAAAACCGATTATCAGAGGTAAAGGCGGAAAACCTTATCTTTTCTTCAAACGTACCTTTGATATCATATCCTCATTCCTTGTTCTTCTTGCCTTTGGTTGGTTTATACTCTTATTGATGTTTATAAAATTTTGTGAAGACGGCCATAATCCTATTTATACTTCAGTTAGAATAGGAAAAGGCGGTAAGCCGTTTAAGTTCCATAAGATCAGATCTATGGTTCCTGATGCTGATAAGATGAAAGACAGTCTTATCAACAAAGGACTTAATGAATCTGATGGCCCGGCTTTCAAGATGAAAAATGATCCCCGTATCACTAAGTTTGGAAGATTCCTGAGAAAGACTTCTTTAGATGAACTTCCTCAGATTGCCGATATCTTTTTAGGAAGATTATCGGTTGTCGGTCCTAGACCTCCTATTCCTGAGGAAGTTAAAAAGTATACGGTTAAGGAGATGCAGAGACTTGATGTCAAAGGCGGTCTTTTATGTCTATGGCAGATAACTCATAATAGGAATGAGCTTTCTTTTGATCAGTGGGTAAACTTAGATATTGAGTACATTGAAAAAAGATGTCTGTCTTTGGATATGAAGATCATATTCAAAGGGTTCTGGTTTGTATTGACGGATCATTCAGGCGAATAGTCAATCATGAAAATAGCAATGATTGGTCAGAAATATGTCCCTTCTAGAGAAGGTGGTGTTGAAGTTGTTGTTGAACAGTTATCTACAAATTTGGTTAATAAAGGAAACGAAGTCACTATTTTTAATCGCAGAAGAAAACAATACCCAAAAATCAGTGAATATAAAGGATGTAAAATAGAAAACATCTTTACTATTGATTCTAAAGCATTGGATGCAACTGTCTATTCTTTTTTTGCCACACTCAAAGCTAAAAGGATGGCTAAAAAAGGCTGTTTTGATATACTTCATTTTCACGCTGAAGGACCCTGTCTTTTTTTGAATCTATTACAAAATCGAAAACACAGGAAATATAAAATAGTTGTCACTATTCATGGGTTAGATTGGCAAAGAGGTAAGTGGGGTGGATTAGCCACAAAAGTATTGCTAAAAGGTGAACGAAACGCTGTCAAATATGCTGATGAGATAATAGTATTATCTCAGTCTGCTCAAGAGTATTTTAAGAATAAATATAATCGAGATACTATAGTTATTCCTAATGGTGTTAACGAACCCGTATTTCATGATCCCGATATTATTAATAAGAAATGGGGATTAACTAAGAATTCCTATATTCTTTTTGTGGCCAGAATCGTTCCTGAAAAAGGGCTTCATTATCTCATCCAAGCCTGGAAAGGGCTGGATATGGCTGTTAAAGGCGATAAAAAGTTAGTTATTGCCGGTTCTTCCTCTCATAGTGAAGATTATTATAATAGTATTTTAGAGATGGTCAGAGACGATAAATCTATTATAATGACCGGGCTTGCTGAAGGACAGACTCTCCAAGAACTATACTCTAATGCTTTCTTGTTTGTTTTGCCTTCTGATATTGAAGGCATGCCTATGTCTTTACTAGAGGCAATGAGTTATGGGAATACTTGTCTTGTCAGTGACATTCC
>JBAXZY010000149.1:0-2923 GCA_041670045.1 Bacilli bacterium
ACTAGCAAGCTTCCTAAGAGACTGATTGAGAAATACCGTTTAATGAATGAATATGACGCGTATAGAGCTATTCATCTTCCTAGGAATGAAGAAGATAAAAACAATGGCTTAAGGGTCTTCAAGTATGAGGAAGCCTTAGCTTATTCCGTGAATGCTTTGTCATTTAGAAAGAAAGCGGATGAAAAGAAAAAGAGTGTTATTCCGATTGATAAGAAGTTAATTAATCAGTTTGTTTCCAAGCTTTCTTTTAAATTAACCAATGATCAGCTTACAGCCATCAGAGAAATCGTCAATGACATGCTTTCTCCTAAAGTCATGTTCCGTTTGCTGCAAGGAGATGTTGGCACTGGAAAGACAATCGTGGCCTTTGTAGCTTTATATGCTAACTATCTACGTCATAAACAAGGCATACTGATGGCTCCGACTTTTGAATTAGCTAGTCAGCATTATCAGAATGCCCTGAAAATCTTTTCTTCCTATCAAATAAAGATAGGCTTCTTGGCTGGAAATACATTAAAAGCCAAGGAGAAGAAAGAACTGCTTTCTGAATTATCTGACGGCCATATTGACATCCTTGTTTCTACGCATTCGGCTATTTCCGATTCGGTGGTCTTCAAAAACTTAGGATTATCAATCATTGATGAACAACAGCTGTTCGGTGTGAAGCAACGTGAAGAACTGCTTTTAAAAGGCGACTATTCCGACATGCTGATGATGTCAGCAACTCCAATTCCTCGTACGTTATCTCAAGTTGTTAACTCTGACCTTGATGTATCCACTCTTGAACAATTTCCTAGTGGTAGCCGTAATGTTAAAACGGCTGTAGTTAGGTCAACTGACCCGCTGATTGAGAAAGCCATCAATAAAGCATTGGCCGCTAATCGGCAAATCTTCATTGTTGCTCCTAAGATTGAAGACAATGATAGCAATAATGCATCGGCTGAAAAAGTCTTTGCTGATATCTCTGAACGCTTTGGAACTGATAAGACTCAGCTTCTGCATGGCCGAATCAAAAAAGATGAACAGGAAAAGATTTATCAGGATTTCTTAACGGGAAAGAAACCAATCTTGGTCTCGACAACCGTCATTGAAGTCGGAATTGATGTCTCCAGTGCCTGTCTTTTGATTATCTATGATGCCAATTATTTTGGTCTTTCTTCTTTGCATCAATTAAGAGGACGTATCGGAAGATCGGGTGAGTTTGCTTTAGCTCTTTTAGTCTATGATGGCCATGATGAAGATGCGGCAAACAAGCTGAAGTTCTTGGCTGATCACAATGATGGCTTGAAAATATCCGCTTATGACTTACAATACCGGGGATCAGGATCTTATTCTGGTGAAAAGCAGTCAGGAAGAAGTGAACTCTCAATCTGCAATTTTGTGACTGACTACAATGTCTTGAAATGTGCCAAGGAAGATGCCAAGGAAATCTTAGCTAATCCCAGTGATTCTGAAAACTCTAATTATTTGAAATCACTGCAGTTGGAGAAGAAAGCTTTTTTGGTCTAAACCCAGCTATAAATCTATTTTTGATTAATATTATTTGTTATTATATATTCTATATGCTTTCTAGGGAGGAACAGTGCTATGGCTAGAATCGCAGTTGATCTGATGGGTTCTGATTTAGGCTATGGTGAACTGGCTAAAGCCGTTAACCAGTATTTGAATGAACATGCTGATTCATCCTTCATTCTTTTTGGTGAAGAAGATGAAATTAAGCCTCTTTTTGCTGAAGCTGATCAATCTAGAATCAAAATTGTCAATACTGATCAAGTCATACCGATGGAAATCAAGCCTCTTGATTTCTTAAGAGCTAAGGATTCATCTATGTATCAGGCTATCTTAGCGGTTAAAAACGGTGAAGCTGATGCCGCTGTCTCAGCGGGAAGCACTGGTGGATTCGTGGCTGGTTCGACTATTCTTTTAAGAAATATCCCCGGTGTCACTAGAGCCGGCTTATGCACACCTTTCCCGACTGCTGTCAAAAACAAGCCCTGCATCATTCTTGATGTCGGTGCCAGCAATGTTAATACCGGTGAAGATATCTATGGGTTTGCCAAGATGGGTAAGATCTATGCGGAAGAAATCACGGATATCAAGAACCCGGGTATCTATACTCTTTCTAACGGTACTGAAGAAGGTAAAGGAACTGATGAAGTGGTTGAAGCCTATAAGTTACTGAAAGAAAGAAATCTGCTTGGCTTTAAAGGCAACTGTGAAGCCCGAAATGCTCTTGATGGCAAGCATGATGTCATTGTTACTGCCGGTTTTGTCGGCAATGTCTTTTTAAAGGCTACTGAAGGTACAGCGGCAATGATGAACGATATGATCAAAGTAGCTTTTAAGAGAAGCCTGTTAACTAAGATCGGATATCTTTTCGCCAATAAGGGCTTCAAGGAAATGAAGACCAAGATGGATTATCGACGCTTTGGAGGTGCTATTCTTTTAGGTATCAACGGTGTCATTGTCAAAGCTCATGGCAATTCCAATACTTATGCTTTCTATAATGCTATCAGAGTCGCTGATTCAATGGTTAAGCATGACATCATCAACAAGATCAAGAAAGAATTCCAGCAATGATTCAAGGATTGGATTCCATATTTAAACAGTTCAATATCACTCCTCATAATCTCTCCTTGTATGAGATGGCTTTTACTCATTCTTCTTACACTAATGAGCATCCAATGGATCATGATTATGAGCGACTGGAGTTTTTAGGTGACTCAATTCTGGATATGGTCATCGGCGATTTCTTATACCAGTCCTATCCCGATGTTGATGAAGGGCAGCTAAGTAAAATGAGAGCGGCCTTAGTTGAAAGCAAGACCCTGACTGATTTTTCTGAGAATGTATATGGATTTGCTTCCTTAGTCCGTTATTCAGTCGGTGAGAAAGGCAATACCCGTTTCCATCATCATATCAA
>JBAXZY010000150.1:0-2882 GCA_041670045.1 Bacilli bacterium
AGAAAAATTCTGTCTTTTGCTTTCATGTTAATATTTTTTATTTCGACTAGAATAAGTATACTATTTAAAGAAACTAAATATGACTAAAATAATTTTCATCTGTGAAGGCAACATCTGCCGTTCACCTATGGCTGAGTTCATCTTTAAGAATATGTTAGATAAAGCCAACATGACTAAAGACTTTGATGTTACCTCCAGAGCCACTATCCTAGATACCAATGGACAAGGTTTCTATTCCAAAGCCAAGGAACAATTGATTAAACACCAAATTCCTTTTACTGATCATCTGGCCAGTCAGATCACCATCCAGGAATTCCGGAATGCCGATTACATAATCGGCATGGAGAACTATAATCTGGTTCTTCTTAAAAGAGCTATCTTCATCCGGGATGAAAGTAAGCTGCATTGTTTATTAGACTTTACGGATACTAAAAGAGATATCTCTGATCCTTATTACACCAGAGGCTTTGATAAAGCCTACGAAGATATCAGCTATGGCTGTGAAGGGCTGCTGAAGTATTTCCAGAATAAATAATGATTTTTGTTTCTCGTAGCAAATAATCATCATATTTGTAATCAATCAAGTAGTTAAGACAAATATTTTTATTTTTAAATTAAAAACTATGATACAACAACTAAGCTAATGGAAATAATAAAAGTTAAATTAGATGGCTTCAAAAACATTACCAGTCTTTCATTGGATCTATATGATTTCACTTTTTTAGTGTCTTGCAACAATTAAGAAAAACCCAATGTCTTAAAAACCTTAGATTATGTATCCGGCATCTTAAACAATTCCGGCAAAATGCTGGAGTACCCAACCTAAAGCCAATGACCGAAAAAGTAGTGAACGGTTTACATTTTCTATGGAATTCATCTCCTCTCAAAAAGAAAAAGCTGAATATGGTTTCTCTTTTCTTTGGTCTAATAAAAACAATCCACCTGTGGATTAGAGCAAGGTGGCTGATAAAATCAAAAGCAATAATAAAGACAAACAAATCAAAATAAAACATATCAAAGCCAAAGATTGCATCGAAGATCTTTTTTTTAGATGAAATCAGCATTTGCAAGTTCCTTAAAATCCAAAAGCCTAAAAATTTATTGGGTAAAACCGGACCGTAAAAGCTGAATTACCTTTATCAATTGGCCAATCGCTCATATGTCAAAGGCAAAAAGTCAACTGCTTTAGTTGATTGCTTGGATGTTGGTAAGATTATGTCTTTATCATGCCAAACTTTTTTCTTCTTTGTTATTTATTCCATCTAAAAGAAAAATGTCAATGTTGTAAGAATCAAGATTGAAGATTTGTTTTATAATCCTAATCTTTCCATTAGCCAACTTTAATATCTATACAAGAACGCAAGTAAGATGAAGCCTCTATTAGCTTTTCTTGTTCATCAAAAGAAAGCCTGACTTCCTTAATACCTTCAATACCATTCTTACCAATAATACAGGGAAGACTTAAATAAGTATCCTTAATACCATAAACATCATCTACATAAACAGAAACAGGTAAAACAATCTTTTCATCATTCTGAATAGCTTTAATAATCCTGGCAACGCTGTTTGCTACGCCATAGTAAGTAGCACCCTTCTTTTCAATGATGGAGTACCCATATCTGCTTACTTGCTTTTCAATCCCATCAATGAAGTCTTCGACTTCATTGCTCTTTTTATCCTCTAAATAAGATAGAAGAGGTTCTCCTTTAACAGTAGTTAAAGAGCTAGCAATGAATTGATGTGAACCGTGCTCACCTAGAATCATAGTTTGGACTTCATGTGGCAAGACATTTAATTCCTTAGCCAATACTAATTCAGCTCTGGCTGAATCCAATAACGTACCGGTTCCTATCACTTGATTGCTGTTAAGGACTGATAACTTATAGGCATAGTAGGACATGACATCCAAAGGATTAGAAGCCACTATTATGAAGCCTTGATAGTTTCTCTCTTTAATCTGAGAAGCAATACTAGTCATGATTTTAAGGCAAGAACTCAGTCCTGCCATTCTTCCTTTAGAAACCCCTATGCTTTGACTAAGACCAGCCGTAATGATGATAGCCTCCGAATCAAGAATATCATCATAAGTGCCTTCCTTAATGCTTCTATTTGAATCTAGGATATAGGCAGCATCACTTAAATCCATTACCTCACTTGTAACTAAATCCTTATTCAGATCAATCAAAGCAATCTCTTCAGCAAGTCCTTGATTCAAAAGAGAAAAGCAGACACTGCTTCCAACATGTCCGGCACCAATGACAGTAATCTTGTTCATATAGGTTATGTTCCTTTGATCTTATTCTTTATCAGCCGTATTACTTTATCTTATATTCCTTTTGGTTTCCTATAAAAAAATCCTTTTTTCTTTCTTTTAAAAATATCTACTGCTTAAACCCAATATTCAGTGAGAGACATAACTCTCATCATTGTAAGGAGTGATCAACTTTATGATGAACTACTTTCTTTCTTCACAGTTGGGGACAACACTGTGCATGAATATAATCCCTTATTTATTCTCTAAAAGCGGAGGCTAAAACCTGGTGAGCGAAATCATCACCATCATGGTTGTCCTTATATTACTGATCATAGTAATAAAGGACAAACATGATACCAACAAAAAAGACTAGCCACTAGGCTAGCCAAGCCATGCACAGGAGTTCCCCAACTCCTTTACACTATTAATATTCTAATTAAATACAAGATACTTTTCAAGTTCGGAAATCAGCATTGACTAATAACCGCTTACTGCCTTTGTTTATTTGATAAACACTGCATTAATAAGTACTTTTAGCTATACTAGATAAGACTTATGAGAAAACTTAATTTTGAAATACGCTGGATCTGTTTAGTAGCTGTCTTCATGGCATTGACAGTTGTCTTAA
>JBAXZY010000151.1:0-2762 GCA_041670045.1 Bacilli bacterium
AAAGCCATTCATCTAAGTGAGCTGAAAATATCCTTGTATGTTGACTTAGATAACTTATCAAACCTGGTACTTAAGAGTGTCTACACCATCGACAACCGACAAATCACTGGTGATTTTGTAAAAAACAATGCTGCCTTAAGCAACCAGTATCTTGCTTATGCCTCAGCCTTAAGAGATTTCGGTTATGAATCAGATGAGGTAGTCAAAGACGAAGAACTGATCAATAAATTTTTGACTTCTGATTTGTCTTTCTTGAATAACTACTGCACTCTTTATTTAAGCGACTCTTTAAAGAACCGTCAGACCATGTCTTATCAGCAGTTCCATATTCAGGCTACAAGTGACGCAAATTGGCTGGAGATTCAAGTCTCTAATACCCAGTATACCAATGAGGAATTAGCCGATATATTAAGAGCCTACCATAAGAAGAAAAAGTTCTATAAATTTCATGATACAGTCATCTATTTGGATGACTCGTTAGAGAAAATAAATGAGATAGCTAAAGACTTCTCCTTGGACAATTCCTTCAAGCAGAAAGTAAAACTGCCTTTGTATCAGGTCTTTAAGCTTCCTGGCATCAAGGAAAACGGCTTTGATGTCAATTATGATGATGCCTTAAAAGACATAATCGGAAACATCAAAGACTTCAAGCAAGCTGACTTTGTTCCTTCAACCTCCTATCTTTCATCCATGCGTCCTTATCAAGTAGCCGGATATAAGTGGCTGAATGTTTTAAAGAAGCATTCTCTGTCCGGTATTTTAGCTGATGACATGGGCTTAGGCAAAACTTTGGAGACCATCAGTTTCATCAGTGACTTGAATGACCATAAACCAGTCTTGATTGTCACACCTAAATCACTGATCTTCAACTGGGGAAAAGAATTCCAGAAATGGAATCCGGTTATTGTTCCGACTTTAATCAATGGTGAGAAAAATGAACGTGTGAAGATAATTTCAACTATCAGAAATGATTGTAAAGCCATCTATATTACTTCCTATGATTCCTTAAGAATCGATGTGGATTCCTATAAGGACAAGAATTTCTCATTGGTGATCTTAGATGAAGCTCAGTATATCAAGAATGCCTTTGCCTTAAAGACCAAAGCCGTCAAATCCATCTCCTCCGATAGCCGCTTAGTCTTGACCGGCACCCCGATTGAGAATTCCTTAGCTGACTTATGGTCGATCTTTGACTTCTTGATGCCGGGATATCTTTTGTCGTACCGTGATTTCTCCAAGACCTATACCGGAGATATTTCAAAAAATCCTGATAAAGTACAAGAAAAGAACCGATTGATTGCAAAAATCACACCTTTTGTCTTACGCCGAACCAAGAAGGAAGTCTTAAAAGATTTGCCTCCTAAAACCATTGAGACCCGCTATGTGGAGCTCAACGATAAGCAAAGAGCTGTCTATGACGCCACCTTGCTGAAGGCCAGAAATGAATTAGGTGATGATGGCACTAGCCGGATGAATACCTTGGCTGCCTTAACCAGAATGAGAGAAATATGTCTGGATCCATCCATGTTCTTAGATAACTTCACGGAATTGTCTGCTAAGCTTGATATCACTCTCAGCATCATACAGGAAGCTATTGCAAGCAACCATAAGCTGATAGTCTTCTCCTCTTTCACAAGAGCCTTAGATCATTTACGGAAACTGCTTAATGATATCAACATCCCCTCTCAGTCCATTACTGGTGACACTAAAGCCGAAGAGCGAGTCGAAATAGCTGAAAATTTCAATACCAGGGATGACTACTCCATAATCCTTGTTTCTCTTAAGGCCGGTGGAACCGGTCTTAACCTAGTAGGTGGAGACATTGTGATTCATCTTAACCCTTGGTGGAACTTAGCTGCCGAGGACCAGGCCACCGACCGAGCCTATCGTATCGGTCAAAAAAACAAAGTAACGGTCATTAAACTGGTAGCCAAGAACACAATTGAAGAGAAGGTCATCGACTTGCAGAACAGCAAGAAAGATCTTTCTGATTCCATAATCAAGACCGGTGATCAAGGAATCACTGCCTTAAGCGAGGAGACTATCCGGTATCTCTTGTCTTAGTAGAGAAACTGGTTTTAAAAAAAGCCTACTAATCTTGACTAAGAATAGACATTTATTGATATTATGTAAAATTTTTAATGTGAAAATAATTTTTTCTCATTATTTTAAAATTATCGTATAATAAATATATATTAATCAAAAAGCAGGCATTATTTGTCTGTAGCAAAAGGAATAATATGAAACATAAAAACAAAAGGTGGTTGTCATTCTTAGTACTTTTATTCTCTTAATTGGGCTTGGTTCAGAATACCGGAGATATTTATCATACTCCGAAAGCTGACATCAAAGCCGGAGAGGTCAAAAAAACTAGTCCATCAGTCGATGCCTATAATGTTTACATTCTGGCTAGCTGCTATGCCGTAAATCAATACCGGGACTTTGATTCCGCTTTCTGGTATTTCTCCACCTCCAATTCACCTTTAACCATCCCAGCCTCAGGATTCAATGCCTCAAGTGGTGTGACGATGTATAGTGCAAGCCATAGTGGCGGAACATTCCAGGTTCTCTATTCCTACGGTTCAATGAAAAACAGTACCATCTATTTCACTTTTGGTTTTCATGTAACTAAAGATTCTAACAATAATACTATTTCCAAAGACATCATTTATGGATCAAATATTTCCAAGACCGCTTCTGCTTATACAGTTACTCCGATGGTTTTCTCATATGATTATTTGCTGTATGACGGTTTAAGCACA
>JBAXZY010000152.1:0-2757 GCA_041670045.1 Bacilli bacterium
CATGTTTTTGCCTCCAAAATCAATATCACATCTACTATATATTAGCCTGTTTAAAATACAAGAAATAATTTTAGAGTATATCAATTTTGAAAACTAGATGGGATATTTACTTTTGCTTGTCTAAAAATAGGAAATATACTGTTTAGTAGGATTGTAAGCCCTACCAATTAATTTCACTAGTTTTCGCTGATTTTCGTATTAAGCCTGTATTTATCGAAGCTTTAAGCTATTAGCATTAGATTTTTTAATATGTTTTTCTAAGCGAGAAAAACCAATAAAACGAATTTTGAGCCAATTTTCGCTGATTTTTTATAGTTATGTTTCAAAATTATACTTTTTAGCTTAAAAATTAGTTTCTAGGTAACCGCTTTCTTTTGGGGTTTTCTTACTTTTCGTTATTAAACCTTTGACACCATCTATTTAAGGGGCTAACCTCTTCCACAAGGTCACCAACCAGTGGGTATATGACTTTGATCCTAATCAGCAAATCTCAAACAGAGTTTCTGAAAAAGAAAAAAGTTATGACTTGCATTTTTATTTTGACCTTAAAAGGAGATTCCGATGAATGTAAAGTTTTTTTCTTACATCGTTAAACGTATTCTAATGGCTTTCATTACAGTGGTTGCAGTTATCACAATCACTTTCTTTGCAATGCAAGCAATTCCCGGAGGTCCTTTTACATCTGAAAAGAGTGTATCCGCTGAGACCTTAGCTTTACTTGAGGCTCAGTATGGTCTGGATAAACCGATATTCATCCAATATCTCAATTATCTGAAAGGTGCCTTAGTATGGAATTTCGGCCCTTCCATCAAACAGACTGGCAGATACGTCACTGATATCATCTTCACTGATTTCAAAATTTCAGGAATTATCGGCTTAATTGCCTTAATTATTGCTACCTCGTTTGGTATCTTCTTCGGTTCCATTGCAGCCACTCATCAGAACCGTTGGAATGATCGACTGATTATGGTCTTCTCCACTGCCTGTATTGCCCTACCTTCCTTCATTGTCGCCACACTCTTGTTATTGGTCTTCTGTGTCCAGCTGAATGTACTGCCTATCAGTTCCACCTCCGTTTCCGGTTACATTCTTCCGACACTGACTTTGTCGCTCTACCCGATGGCTTACATCACTCGACTTACACGTTCTTCAACTTTGGATGTACTTAATCAGGATTACATCAAGATGGCTAGAGCCAAAGGCTTACCTAACTACAAAGTCCTCTTCAAACATGCTTTACGTAACTCCTTAACACCAGTCATTACCTATTTAGGGCCAGAATTTGCGTACATCATAACTGGTTCCTTGGTTGTCGAAAAGATTTTTGCTATTCCTGGCTTAGGAAATGATTTCGTCGGTTCCATCTCCAACCGTGACTACCCAATGATTATGGGAACCACTATTTTCTTAACCGATATCATGGTTGCTATGCTTCTCGTTTCCGATATTCTCTACAAAGTTGCTGATCCGAAAGTCGATTTCGACTAAAGAAAGGAGAATTCTTAACATGACAGCCAATGAAAACGGTTTGCGATTAGGGTTTGGATTTGGAAGAAAGAATCCTCTAAGTATGCAGGTCGACTTAACAAGACTGCAGAGAGCTACTGAAGAAGAACAGAAGACAACTGATATTAAAGGTAAGTCTTCATCCTTCTTAAAAGACGGTATGAAGAGATTATTAAGAAATCCGATAGCTGATGTATCAATGGTCATCATTCTTCTGGTTGTCTTAGCCGTCATCATCATTCCTCAGATCTGGCCTTATACTTACGACCTTCAGTTAGGTACTAAATACTCCGATGGCTCCTATAACAACTTAGGGCCCATGGAATACGGAACTACCGAGTTAGCTAAGATTGCAGCCGGTGAAACCGTCTGGCCTCATCTCTTCGGAACCGATTCCTTAGGCAGAGACTACTTCATCCGAGTCGTCTATGGAGCCAGAATCTCATTAGTTGTCGGCTTATTTGCTTCCGCTATTGTCTTAGTGATTGGCTCCATCTATGGAGCAATCAGCGGTTACTTCGGCGGCAAGGTCGATATGATCATGATGAGAATCGTCGATATCATCTACTCTTTACCGGATTTATTGATCATTGTCCTCTTGTCTTCAATTCTAAATACTGTCTTAACTTTTACCGGCAAAGACTTCTTATCTTCTCTAGGTACCGGAATGATATCCATCTTCATTGTCTTTGCTCTTCTTTACTGGGTGGGTATGGCTCGCTTAGTAAGAGGTCAGATTCTCTCCTTGAAGAAAGAAGACTTTGTCTTAGCTTCAAAAGCTTCTGGTGCTAACGGACCTTGGATCATCTTCAAACATCTCTTACCTAATTCCATCTCTGTCATCATCATCTCCGTTACACTGCAGATTCCTTCCGCTATCTTCACTGAATCATTCTTATCCTTCATCGGTCTAGGTGTCTCCGCTCCAATGCCTTCTTTAGGATCATTAGCAAATGATGCCTTAAGTTCCATTCAGAGTTATTCCTATCGTCTGATTATTCCGGCAGCCATCATTTCATTGATAATTCTGGCTTTTAACCTCTTAGGAGATGGCTTACGTGATGCCTTCGATCCTAAGTTACAGAAATAGAGGTGCCTTATGAACAAAACTGAACATAAGCATCTGCTGGAAATCAAAGACTTGCATGTCTCCTTCAAAATCATGAACGGAACCGTTGAAGCCATCAATGGTGTCTCCTTCACACTTGATAAAGGTAAGATCCTAGGAATCGTTGGTGAGTCAGGCTCTGG
>JBAXZY010000153.1:0-2723 GCA_041670045.1 Bacilli bacterium
AAAAATCAATCTTGTCTGTGTTTTCTTTGATTCTTCTTCTTGGTCTTGCCTCCTGCGGTGATTCGTCTTCAATATCAGCCAGTTCTTCAATCTCAAATGAAGAGAGTTCTCTTCCTTCATCTTTTAAAGAAGACTCCTCCGTTTCTTCTTCCTCTTCCACTCCAAGCAGTGACTTAGAATGGAATGCTGAAGATCTCGCTGATATGAAGAAAGCCTTCTTAAATGATTCCTTAGTCATTCCTTTCCCGACTTCGATGACTTCAAACTACACCAACGCTTCCTATATCGATGAAAATTACAATGATCAATATACCTTCTATGTCAGTGACAATACCATCAAGGATATCTCCGAAAGCTACGCCGCTCAGCTTACTCCTTTAGGATTTGTCTCCGATGAGACTTTCCACACTGAATATCCTGATACCTATCTATATATTCTCAAAGATATGACTAAGAAAATCGAGTTCTCTGTCCAAATTGGCTACAACACCGCCTACACCTGCTTTGAGATCTACGCATTTGCGGAATCGATTGAAGGACAATATGAAGGAACTGAATTCCCTTATACTCAGATGGAAACTTTCCTTTCAATCACTGATGCCGCCAATAAGGTTCCTAGTTTTGTATCCTCTTTATATAATGGAATCGAAAATGATACAGCCTATGTTATTTCAGGAGCTTCTGATACTGCCTTAGAGACCTCATATACTGCAACACTTCAAACCAAAGGCTACACTATCGACACTACCCAATATGAGGAAGTCGGAAACATTGCCATCAACGAGACTTTTGGTCTCAAAATCATCTATTTCGATACTCAGATGACTGAAGGCTATGTATTCGCCATGAGTGTTGAGAAATACGTTCCTGTTCCGGAAGGCACGAACTCCATTACTCTGAATCAGGACACGGCTGGTATTCCCACAAATTACGGAGAAACCACCTTTACAGTCGATTCTATAACCTTTAAATGTGATTTCGTCTTAGCAAACAAAGGGTATTCTTATATTCAGTTCAAATCGAACAAAAGCAGCGAATTCCCCTATCTCTTAAACATCAGCACTTTATATGCCATCAATTCCATCGTAGTTACCGGAGACACTAATACTCAATATTACAGCCCGCTTACTCTCTATGTCGGTGCTACTTCTGATGCTGTCACTACTAAAATAGAACCTACTGTATCCGGAGTCATCTATACATACTCTGTCACCGGTTCCTATGGTTTCATGAAATTAGTCAATGAAGGAACTACTTACGCTTCCAAGAATCCTTCCATTGTCATCAACTATACTAAGTAGACAATAAAACATAAGAAAAGACAAACCCCTGTTATAAAAAAATAACAGGGGTTTTATATTGGATTTCAGACATAAACTATTGTTCCGCTTCTTCATAGATTATTTGTCCTCCCTATATATTTATAGGATAGAGAGGGCAAATCATAAACAATACTTCCAATCTGTCAAAAGAATTATTGATTAGAGAATAAGACCTACATTTCAGTTTAAGGGCAAATTGAAATTGAAAACCATCCAATAACAAGAGGTTTCCCCTATTCGCCTTCAATTTCCTTAAAACATGAAACAAAGAACAATTCAGTAATATTTGCTAATAATCAAATAACAGCGATTAATCGGTTATATTCGTTACTTATATGTAAAAGTTACAGCCAAAATTAAGTCTTATGTTCAATTATTTTCTTTACTGAAAATAAATTAAAATATTGCCTTTTCATCGCCGTTTTTATCTATTGATAAGTAAGACTATGCAACGAGTTTTCTTAACCAGAATATTAAAAGGCGATAAAATAAGTTCCTCACTGAGTACGAAGGTTGAAATATTGTATTCCATCATCTATAATTAAGGAGCATTAACTGTCGAGAGGGCTGAGTTTATTTAAATCAGATACGAGTCCGTCTTCAACTCCTGATATCAGCAATTGCTGATATGTTTATTTAGGCGGCCAAATGGTTGATGCAGAAACCATTATTATGAAAAGAAAGAACCTGTTAAGAATTATCGTTCCTAGCATTCTGGCATTAGTCGGAACAGGTTTTGGTATTGCCGTAAGTCAGGCAAATGGTGCCTGGGTCTTTGATTCCAATAAAAATCAGGCTTCCGCTGATGTCGGAGACATCAATGTTCCTGATTGGAACTTCGGATCCCGTCCCGATATCAATGCTCCTGGCTATTACGATGAATTTGGAAATATTGTCAGGAATGTTGATAAGCATGGTAACTACCTTACCTTCCAGAGCACCTACATTACCAGTGATGGATATTATACTGATGACAGTCCTATGGCCCTTTCCTACTACTATGTCAACTGGGTCAATGGAGCGGCCAAATTTACCGAAGTCGAATTCCCTGCTTATTATGCTGAGTATTCTCGTGATACCGGTTCTCTTCTGATTCATCCTATAACCGATATCGGCGTAGGCTGGACCTTCACTAATTCCTTCAACTCCTTCAAGGTCGTTTTGCCTCCAACTGCTACAAAAATTGCTTCCAGAGCCTTCTATGGCACTCAGATCAGAAATGTCTCCTTCACTTCCGAAAACAATATCGAAACCATCGGCAGTGATGCCTTCCGTTCTGCCACTTTCACTGATTCTGCTCTCTTTGGCAATAAGCTTTCCTCAATCGATCAGTATGCTTTCTATCAGGCCACCTTCAATAACATAGACTTAAAGAACAACACCTCCTTAAAGACTATCGGT
>JBAXZY010000154.1:0-2713 GCA_041670045.1 Bacilli bacterium
AGTATCTTCGGGTAATACGGCCTTAGCATCCTTTTCAGCCGGAACGGATTCACCAGTTAAAGAAGATTCATCTGATTTGATGTCGACTGAAGTAATCAGTCTCACATCAGCAGGAATGATATCGCCTTCTTCGAGAACTACTAAGTCACCAGGAACGACATCTTCAGCCTTAATGGAAGCAATCTTGCCACCACGTTTGACTGTGCAAGTAGGAGTGGATAACTTCTTTAAAGCATCCAATGACTGCTCAGCTTTCTGTTCCTGAATGGAACCGATCAAGGCATTTAAAACCACAATTGCCATGATGACAATGCAGTCAATCCATTCATCGGAGGTTACTCCACGGGCTTTGTTGAAAATAAAGATAGCTAAAGATATTAAGGCAGCCACTAACAGGACAATGACCATTGGGTCAGTGAATTGCTTCAGGAACTTAATGATGAAAGGGGAGTTTTTAGCTTCCTGTAACTTGTTAGGACCGTATTCTTCTAATCTTTTCTTAGCATCTTCAGGAGTCAATCCATTGTCAGGATCGGTCTGATAATGCTCCCACACTTCTTTCGGAGTCTTAGAATGGGCCGGATACACTTCTTGCGGCTTTTTCTCTGTTTCTTCTGTCTTCTTCATAGGTAATCCTTTCCTTTAACAAGGTCTCATTTCCATCAAGTAGGTGGTTTGCTCTCCGGTCAGATCAATGGTCTGACGTGTTGACGGATAAGCAAAGTGAATTACTCTCCTAAATTAAAGCATTCTTATTTTAGTAATATTAATAAGGATAGACAATAGAAAAAGAAAATAACTCTCTTAAAAAAGAGGTATTGGTTCAGTTATTACTAATGTTTCTATCTTTTGATGCAAATCTAAGTTATTTAATCAGTCCAGTATTTCTTTAAATGACTTCAGATAATAATCGGTGTTGGCTTTGATGGTCAGAGCATCTTTTTCACTTTTAGGATCATAAACCCCAATAGTTCTGAAACCGGCATTATGGGCGGTTTTACAGGCTGTGACAATATCCTCGAAGACAAAGGTTTCTTTTGGCTTTGAATTCATCAATAAAGCCAGATTAAGATAAATCTTAGGTTCACCTTTAGATGATTTAAGATCGTTGACATTGAGGAAGTAATCGAAATACTGATACATATTAAGATGTTTGAGACAAGGCTCATATAATTCTTTGCGGTTGGAAGTAGCGAGAGATATTTTGAATTCTTTTCTTTTTAGTTCTTCCAATAGTTCTTTAGCATATGGTTTAGCAGGTACTTTATTGGCATAACCATCCTCGGATTCTTTTACCCAATAAGCAGCAATCTCTTCGGGGGTTTCCTTAAAATGAAACTTCTCAGAGGTATATTTAGCCATCTCCATGAAACTCATATGACCGATATTGACGAAATAGTCTTTGGGGACTTCCATATTGTGTTTATGGAAAAAAGCAATATCAATGTCACCCCAGATACCCATGGAGTCTACTAAGGTTCCATCAAGGTCGAAGATGGCGGCTTTTATGCCTTTATATAAGTCTTGCTTGTTCATATGAAATCATTATAAGGTATGTCAAAATCAATGCAAGAAATAAATGTTTCTTGTAATGGAGGCCAAGCCTTTCTAAAATAAAGCGGATATGAATTATGTATTCTTTGATATTGAATGCGCCAATTGTCTTCATGGTGAAGGCAAAATCTGTTCCTTCGGGTATGTCAAAACCGATGAAGCCTTTAATGTAATTAAGAAAAAGGATATTCTGATTAATCCGGATGCTCCTTTTTTATTAGGTAATGCTAAAACCGGAAACGGAATTAAATTAGCTTATCCTTTGTTTAGATTCAGATGGTCACATCTATTTCCGTCTTACTATGATGAAATCAAGAACCTATTGACCGATCCTAATACTTTATCCTTTGGCTTTGCGGTCAATCAGGATGTCTCTTATATTTCCTATTCCTGCCGCAGATACAATCTCCCTTATATTGAATTCTCGTTTTTTGATATTCAAAAGCTGGATAAGGAAATCTTCAAACGGGATAATCCCATGGGATTAGATAGCCTAGTGGAAAAATACCATGCTAAGACTTTTACTTATCATCGTTCTGATGATGATGCCTTAATGACCATGGAAGTCTTCCGAGGGCTTCTAAATGAGAATCATTTAAAAGTCCAGGAAGCTATCAACTATCATCCAAATGCTTTACGTAATACGGATTCTCTTTTAAGTCAGATTGAAGAAAAAAGAAAGAATACGGCTAAGAAGGAAGCTCTACGTAAGAAGCTGAATGAATTCTATGTTTCCTTAGAGGACTTACATGCTGATGTCAGCTATTTTGATTCTTTTTTTTGGAAGAAATCTTTTTATCTGGATATGAAAATTATGACTCTGAATCTCGATTATCTGAATAGCGAAAAAGACCTTCTTTATAAGAAGGGAGCTAAGTTGATCCGCAATCCTAATGCGGCAGACGTCATTGTGATATTTGATTCAAAGAGTCCCCGTCCTCATCTGATTGAAAACCACAAAGTGACTCCGATGATTGTCTTCTCTGACTTCAAATCCAAATTAGAAAGAAAAACCAAATAAAAAACGGACACCTTGCGATGTCCGTTTTCTTTTTACTTAACAAGTGTGACCTTAATCTGCGGAATCAAAGACTTCCATAAATCGTAATCGCCTAAGCCTTCTGAGAAGGCGGTAGCGCCACCGGCAGCCATCGAATAC
>JBAXZY010000155.1:0-2692 GCA_041670045.1 Bacilli bacterium
TAAAGCTTAAGGCTCTAGTCGAAAAATATCAGCGGAATTCCATCGTCACGGAAATCGAAAAGAACCTGACTTCTTCGAAGGTCGTTTCTTTTCCGCTTGATTCCCTGTATTTATCCGATCTTTACTGTGAAATCAATTACGATTTGAATAGCTACACCAGCCTTGAAGAGTCCATCAAAAAAGACGGTTTTCTAATGCCCTTGATCATCGTCAAAGGCGATAAAGAAAAGACTTACGAAATCATTAACGGCGCCAAGAGATTCCTTTTGGCTAAGAAAGCTAATCTCAGCCCCTTGCCTGGAGTCTTGGTTGACTTAACAAAAGAAAGAAAAAACACCTACATCATCGAGAACATCGCTGCCGAAGGCGATTCCCCTTTAGTTAAGACCTATTGCTTTAAAGTCCTCAAGGAAAAATACGGCTATTCCGATCAGGCGATTTCTGAGGAAGCCAATATCAGTCTTAACCAGGAAAGGAATTTGCTCCGTTTGGATGCTTTGCCTGATTTTTTGAAACAGGGACTTAAGGATTTCTCCTTAAGCTATGGTGAGGCTAGAGCCTTGCTGAATCTTCCCTTAGAAAAGCAGCAGGAATTTTATAAAGACATCACTGAAAGCAAGATGTCGGTTAGGGATTTAGAAAGACTGAAGCGCAACTATAATGGTCAGAATAGGAAAACCACAGTCCGCTTAAAAGGCAATAAAATCATCATCACTTTTGCGACCAAGGAAGAAGCGAGTAAAATCTATCCCCGAATCGATAAGTCCTTATCCGACTGAGCCTGCTTTTCCTTTTCGTATTTCTCCCGTTCCAGCAAGGAAGCCTCACACCCACAGTAATTCTGACGGTATAAAGAATACTGGCGGCTGATTAAAATGCCTTTTAATTGACCGTTTTCTTTCTTAAAGTCCGAAAAAAGATATTTGGTACTTGGAAATTCCTTTTGAAGTTGCTTACCAATTTCGTTAAGTTCCTTAGATGGCTTTTTGCAGGAAACCGTCATTACGGTTGTGAAATAATCATAATGATGCTCAAAAGCATATTGATAAGCTAACCGCATCCGATAGGCATGGCAGCTTAAACATAAAGGGCCGCCTTCGAAAGAATTCTTTCTTTCTTTGAAAGCTTCCCGGTATTTCAGAAAGTCTTCCTGATTGATCACTAGGGGTATTTCCACTTTCTGATCAGCTGCATAAGCCTTGATGAAATTTTGAAGGGTAGTAAGCCGTTTCTGATATTCGCTTTCCGGATATATGTTGGGATTGAAGAAACCGACTGTCACTTTGAAATACTTGATGAGAATACTTAAAGGATAAGTAAGGCAAGGACCACAGCAGGCATGAAGAAAAAGAGTGGGCTTTTCCTGATTATGGGCTATCTTTTCAATAAGATCATGGAAATCCTGATTGTAGTTCTCATTATCGGCCATTATTTTACCTGATCACGATAAATGAACATGGCATCACCAAAGGAGAAGAAACGGTATTTGTTCTCAACGGCATGCTTATAAGCATGCAGAATATTGTCACGGCTAGAGAAAGCGGAGACGAGCATTACTAAGGTGGACTTAGGAAGATGGAAATTGGTAATCAGACAATCAATGGCTTTAAATTGGAAGCCAGGATAAATGAATAATTTGGTGTCGCCTGAACATTTTTTGAAGGTTCCGTATTTAGCCATCACGGATTCCAAGGTTCTTGTCGGGGTCGTACCAATAGCAATGATTCTTCGTTTCTCGGCTTTGGCTTTGTTCAAGGAATCAGCGGCTTCCTGAGACATCATATAGAATTCCGAATGCATATCATGTTTACGGATATCATCAGTCTTGACCGGTCTAAAAGTGCCAAGCCCGATATGAAGGGTGATGTCAACCACTTCGATGCCTTTCTTCTTAAGGCGGTCGAATAATTCCGTGGTGAAATGGAACCCAGCGGTTGGAGCAGCGGCGCTCCCTTCAATCTTGGCATAGACAGTCTGATAACGGGAATTGTCGCCTAACTGCTGATGAATGTAAGGAGGCAAAGGCATTTTTCCTAAGGAATCCAGGACTTCCATGAATATTCCTTTGTAGGTGAAATGGAATAATCTCAGTCCCTCTTCTTGAACTTCAAGGCATTCAGCAATCAATTCATCATTGGTTCCGAAATAGACTTTGGTTCCGACTTTGACAGCGTGGGCGTTTCCAACTAGACACTGCCAGACATCTTTCTTATCCTTCAGCTCATTCAAAAGAAGCAGCTCAACATGGGCATGAGTTTCTTTCTTTTCGCCTAACAAACGGGCGGGGATGACTTTCGTGTTATTGCGGACTAAGACATCTCCGGGACGCAGATAGTTCTCAATGTCATAAAAATAAGGCTCATCTTTGAGTTCACCTGTGTCCCGGTTCATAGTCAGTAATCGGCTATGATCTCTTTGCTGAGCCGGGGACTGGGCAATCTGTTCTTCCGGTAAATAATAGTCATAGGAACTCAAAGAATAAATATCGAAATCATATCCTGGTGTATTAGCCATATATTTTAGCATCCTCTTTCTGTCTTAAAGGCATTCAATTTCTCACTGGCGTAATCCAAGAAGCGATCTTCTTTGATGGCTTCTCTAGCGCCCTCAATCGCATGTATCAAGAAACGGATATTGTGAATTGAGCAAAGTCGGGCTCCAAAACCTTCATCGCATTTCATCAAATGATGCA
>JBAXZY010000156.1:0-2642 GCA_041670045.1 Bacilli bacterium
TCACTTTCAATCTGCCTTAATAGTGCTAACCTGCCGGCAGAATTAAGCTCTTTCTCAAAATATTCCAGTATACGTTCGTCCATGATTTTCTTATATATAAAGTAAACACGCGAATGAACTAAATCCGGTATAAGCAAAAACAAAAAAACACACTTTACCGTTTGTGCAGAAAAAGATCATAATTATGAAAGTCCTTCTATTTAAAGGAAATAAATGAAAAGAAACAAAGGCATATAATCTTTTAGTTCTTCCCTCAATTTTTTATACGCTACTTTCATGTGTGTTTCGACAGTATTTATAGAAATATTTAATTCTTCGGCAATCTGCTTCTGTTTTTTCCCTTGTAGCTTATTCATAATAAAGATTTGCCGACACCGTTCAGATAGAGAATCAAGTGCATGATTTACAATTTTTTCAATATTGTCTTCGCCAAATATCATATCATCAAATTCTTTCAAGGCATTCAGATTCATCTTCAAGGTCAAATTATATTCCTCCTGCATCAATGTCATCGTTTGGTGTTCTACCGTTTTATGCCTCAGATAATTAAGCGACTTATTTTTGATGGACGTAAAAAGATAGGCCAGTAGGTTAACAGGCATATCTAATAATTCCTTTCTTTCCCATAGTTCTGTAAACACGTCTTGCACAAGATTTTCGGCATCATCATCTGCGATGACATATTCCTTGGCAAAGTGTTTCATTTTTGAGAAATAAGAAAGATACAATTTTTCAAATTTGTCTTTACTGCTTTGATCTTCAGTGATTATCACTTTAGTTCGTCCCATTTTAATATTCGCAAATATAGAAATTCCATCCGACTTAAAACAATAAAAGATAAAAAAAGCTACGTCTAGCTGTCCAACTATGCCTGAATTAACACTTCCATACTAATCTCCCACTCCATCCAGCCTTTGTTTCAAATATTTTCTTTATCACATAATCTGTTGTACCTTTGCAATCACTATGAAATATAACAATCGCCATCAAACTATTATGCGGATGAACGAATGGGGTGGAAAACACGTGCCATTTGTGTTTTTTATCAATTATCAACAATCGAAATGCTTTATAGAAAAAGCTGAAAACATCAACAATCAAGAGATATTATATGAATTTGAAGGAGCATCCAATAACATGATAGACGAAACTGAAAAGACGTACATCTTGAAAAACATGATGTGGAAAGCTTTTCCTGAATCTTTTGATAAATACCTTGCTTCTTTCAAGATAGTGAAAAGTAATTTGCTGAAAGGTAATAGTTATCTTACCAATCTGACTTGTGTTACTCCCCTGATGACTAATCTATCACTAAGAGATCTCTATGTTATTTCAAAAGCGAAGTACAAACTATATGTAAAGGGAGCCTTTGTAGTCTTCTCGCCAGAAATATTTGTGCGTATCAACAGGAATGTTATTTCGTCTTATCCTATGAAAGGTACTATCGACGCCACACTTCCCAAGGCAGAACAGTTGTTGATGGATAATGAAAAAGAGGTGGCCGAGCATGCCACGATAACCGACCTAATACGAAACGACCTGAGTATGGTGGCTGAACATGTCGAAGTGATAAAATATAGATATGTGGACAGACTAGAAACTAACCACGGACCCATATTGCAAACAAGTACGAAAATCAGAGGCATACTGCCAACCGACTTTCATGCTCATTTGGGTGAATTATTCTTTCGACTGCTTCCCGCCGGCTCTATCACTGGAGCACCCAAAGCGAAAACCATGCAAATTATTGAGAATGCCGAGGGTTACGACCGCGGTTTCTATACCGGAGTAATGGGCTACTATGATGGGTATAACTTGGACAGTGCCGTAATGGTTCGCTTTGTAGAACAACAACCTGATGGTAAAATACATTATAAGAGCGGAGGAGGCATCACTTTCCAAAGCGAAGCGCGCAGTGAATATGACGAAATGAAACAAAAAATATATGTCCCCATTTGTTGAAACTATAAGAATTAAGGACGGGAAAGCAATGCTCCTTCCCTATCACTTAGAGAGGCTAAATAGAACCCGCAAACATTTCTGGCCGAATGCAAAAGAACTTACCATAAATGATCTTCTCATAGATGTTCCCTTCCTGGAAGGATTACAGAAAGCACGAATAGTATATGGAATGAATGGCATAGATGAACGCACATTCAATCCATACATTATACGAGAAATCAATACATTAAAGATTGTAGAAGATAATCAAATCGACTACACATGGAAAAGCACAGATCGCAACACTCTTCAAAACCTGAAGGACAGAGCCGAAGGCTGTGACGAGATCATCATCATTAAAAACGGCTTAGTAACAGATACATCTTACACAAATCTTTGTTTTTATGACGGACAAAACTGGTATACCCCTCAAAATCCGCTTCTGAAAGGCATTATGCGGCAGCATCTTCTCGACCGTGGCATTATTAGGGAAAGAAAAATAATGGCAACAGATATCAAAAACTACCAAAAAATAGCTCTTATCAATGCCATGATTAAACTTGGCGATATAACTTTATTAATAAATAATACAATGACGCCATAATTCCATCAGTGTAAAAACAAAACCGGCAAGAAAAGGACAGATCAACAGGAACATAACCAGCTTCGTCGAACAAAAAGTCATTTTAGTCGGTGAATAA
>JBAXZY010000157.1:0-2628 GCA_041670045.1 Bacilli bacterium
AAGCGTATACTTTGAAAAGCGAGGCTCAGACCATGTCTTTTCTTTTACTGGCTGTCATATATTTGATTTTTGTTTCTTTAGGATTACCGGATTCAATGCTAGGAAGTTCTTTCCCAGCTATAGCAGCTAATCTTCATGTGGCTAAAGAAATGGCCGGATATATTGCCGTAGAAGTGTCTGGAATGACGATTATCTCCTCTCTTCTATCCACTCCTTTAGTGAAGAAACTCACTGCTAAGGGAATAGTTTCTATCTCGGTTTTGCTAACGGCAATTGGCTTAGTATCTTTTTCTTTAGTGACTGAGAACTATATCTGGGCTCTATTTTTAGCAGCTATACCTTTAGGATTAGGGGCTGGTGCTATTGATGCTACTTTAAATAATTATGTGGCTCTACACTACAAAGCCATCCATATGAACTGGCTTCATTGCAGCTGGGGAGTGGGTGCTTCTATTGGGCCTCTGGTTATTGGATCATTCATTGATTCTAGCAACAACTCTGCTGGTTGGAACAAAGGTGTCTTAACTATTGCGATTGTTCAATTAGCTATCTTTGTAATTGCACTTGCCTCTTTTCCTTTATGGAATAAAGCTGAAGAGCAAGACAAAAAACTAGAAAAAGAGGAATCAACTAAAGAACCGGTTGACTTTAAAACTTCTTCTTTATTCAAGCAACCTATTTTCTATTTGTCGATGTTCGGCTTCTTTTGCTATTGTGCCTTAGAAACCACTACCGGATTATGGAGTGGATCATTCTTTTGCTATGCTAAAGGGATGACGACGGCTATGGCTGCTACTTTGACATCTCTTTTCTATATTGGAATCACAGTTGGTAGATTTATCTGTGGACCGCTGTCTTTGAAATTAAATGAAAAAGTCATGATCCGGATAGGAGAAGCCCTGTTAGCTATTGGTGCTATCATCACTGCTTTGCCTTTGAATGTCTATGGAGCAGGAGTCGGTATTGTTTTGATTGGCATTGGATGCGCACCTATTTATCCTGCTATCATTCGTTCTACTCCCTATCGTTTTTCACGGAGCTCATCTCAAAAAGCCATGAGTGTGGAGATGGCTTGTGCCTATGTCGGTAATTTAGCTATTCCGCCTTTATTTGGATTGACTTGTAAATCTTTAGGAGATGATTATTCGATTCTTCCTTATTTGATTCTTATTCTTTTAGTTATCATGATTTCTTGTCATGAAGTAATTAATGTTAAACTTTCGAGAAGAGACCGTAGTCTTTCTCCTGATGAAAGAAAAAAGTATGAAACTTTATAGGACAGTTTGCAATTTAAAGACACTGATTTAAAATAGTAGTACTTATGGATAATATTGATACAAATAAAAAAGATTTAGTCACAATCAAGAAGGAACAGTTATCAGGTGAAACTTTTGATAAACTGTCTTCATTCTTTTCTTTGTTTGGAGATTCAACAAGACTCTCTATTATTGCTTTATTATCTGATAACGAACTCTGTGTTAATGATATAGCTGATGTCCTGAAAATGTCTCAATCAGCTGTCTCTCATCAATTAGCGGTCTTAAGAAAATATGATATTGTTTATTTCTATCGTAAAGGAAAACAGGTTCTTTATACGCTTAGCGACAACCATATAAAAGACTTGTTCTTAACTGGTCTTGAACATGCGTCTGAAAAAGATGCTGAGATATATAAAGACAAGAAGAAAAAAGGATTATAAATTCCAGTAGTCTGATATAGCTAGGATGAAATTGTCCTAGCTTTTTATTTTTAGCATTAGTTATTATCTTCACTTTAGACCAATCTAGGTAAAAGGCTGAAATAGTGATTGTTTAGGATATAATTAAGTATTTCAGGTGACTGGAGTGTCCATTTATTGATGTTGCTAACTATTTTAACTAGATACTTGTAAAGATAAATGTAGCGCGCTACAATTATATTAGGAGATATCAATATGGTGAAAAATTTAGGGTATTTAATCAAACTGATTAACGATACCATTAAGAAGAACGCTGACAAAAACTTAAAAGAGAACGAGCTAACTCTTTCTCAAAGCCGTGTCTTATCTTTCCTTCATCTTCATGGCAATGAGACTACTCAGAAGGCCTTGGAAGTGGATCTAAAGGTTTCCCATCCAACCGTGGTTGGATTAGTTCAAAGAATGGAGAAACGAGGATTCCTGACTTCGACAGTTGATCCTAAGGATCGCCGCAATCGGCTTCTTACTCTAAGTGATAAAGCTATCCGTATCGGAAATGACATGGATAGTATCATCAAAGCCCAGGAGGATAAGATGATGAAGGGACTTGATGAGAATCAGCGACTTGCTCTTCTAAGTTCACTGAATACGGTTCTAAACAATATCGATTAAGCCAGACTAAAGTCTGGCTATTCTTAAATACTAATATGTAGCCTGCTACATTAAAAGAGGTACACTCAAATGATTAAAACCTTAGCAAGAAGCCTAAAAGGAAACAAAGCGGCTTCTATTACAACTGTTGGATTATCGGCTTTAGAAGTCGCTTTTGAAATCATTATTCCTTTATGTATGTCGGACCTTCTTGATTCAGGAATCAATGCCGGTGATATGAGTAAAGTGTGGATCTATGGTGGTGCGTTGCTTATATTTGCGGTCTTCGAATTGATTAC
>JBAXZY010000158.1:0-2612 GCA_041670045.1 Bacilli bacterium
GCAAAAGTGAAAGTGCCAGTCGGATTTTTACGATTGTTGACATTGTTCACTACCTTACCATAGATAGTTGTAGTAGGATTCTTAGCATCAAAAGCAGGCATGTTCTGAACCTTCGCAGTCAAATAACCATTAGGTACATCATAAAAGTTACCAGCATAAACAGCAATAGAAGTTAAGCCCACCTTATTATTAACCAGTTTAGGTCTGCCACTAGGCCAAGATCCGCCAGCAGAATAGTTATCAAGACTTACATACTGAGCTTTACCAGAAACGGAAAGAAGTTTGTCTCCCTCCGGATAAGTAGGAGCAGCACCTACTACCATATCTAAAAGAACAGTATCAGAATTGGAACCCCCAACATCAGCCCGGACATCAAAGCCCCACCAAGGATCATTAATACCTAGTCCGGCCGAGAAATATTTAACGACAGTTTGACCAGGTTGAACTGTAATGACACCACTAGAAGTAAGGTTTCCGTAATAAGTCGCATAAGCTTCAACTGTTACAGGCAAAGTTTTGTGATTGTTTCGTAATATAGCTTTCAAAGTAGAACTGCCAGCTACTGTCGTATCAAAGGAAGAACCATAGATGTTTTCCGGATAATCAGCTGATCTTCCAGTATCAGCCGGAATAGCAATTCTATAACCAGACAGACCTTGTAGAGCCGGATCACTAGTTCCATTAACTGATCCTTTATCAATGGTGGTAGCACCACGGTTAGAATCATTAAATCCTGCAACGGAATCAGCAGTAAATACAGTATCGGCCATCGGAGAGAAAACACCCCACATAGTTAAGGCATCATCTGGCATTGTGAAAGGGCCATACTCGGCAATACCCATATCCCCGACACGATTGTTAGTAACACCATAATCAAAACCAACAAACATCTTTCCCGATGGTGAATCAATAGCTTTTACAGAAATGGCAGTATCATAAGCGAAATGATAAGAATAGATATCATATTCTTCATCTGATCCATTCTTAGTATTGCCAATCTTTGTGCCTTTAGGATCGGTAGCATCTCCCGCCTTGCTGACATAAGCACCTACTAAATTGAAAGAATACATCATGTCTTCAAATTTGGCGGTGACGACAACATTCCTGCCTGGCATTTTAAACATGTTTCCGTTTTGCCAAATATCAGAGTCATCATCAAAAGTCCAGCTTATAAATTTCTTATGTTCAGGAATACTAGGAGTCAATGTTACAAAAGCTCCCTGAGCCACACTGGTAATGTCAGCTGTTCCGCCATTAACAGTAACCGTGTAAACATCTGGAGTACTATGAGAATCATCGGCAACAACTAAGGCAAATTGATTTTCAATATCTCCAATTGTTCCTTTAATAATCGTCTCACCCTTCTTCTTTAAAGTAACAAGACCGGAAGAAGCAATTTCTGCAACCTCTTCATTTGAACTAGTTAATACCGGAGTGGCAGTGAATCCATCATCTTTGTCCATGTTAACTGTAAGTTGAACGGATTTCAAAGAAAGGTTCACACCCAATGTTCCGACAATTTTCTTACTATTGTATTCAAAAGAAAGAGAACGAACAGTAGCAATAGAGGCAGGAGGTTCAACAATTGGTTCAGATGAAATTGAAGAATTAGTAATCGAAGATGAATTATTACCGCAAGAAGCAATCGTAGCAAGAGGCAAACAGGCAATGATAGCTAACTTAAGAATCGGTTTTTTCATTATTTTCTCCTTTATTTTGCTGCATTGAAGCAACAAAAAGCTTTTAATGAGTAACACATTATGAGAACAGCTTCGTTAACTGCAAATCATCTATTTGTTCTTTTTTAATACATGAACATCCCCCTCAAATAAATATTTATAAAATTTTTCTTTTGTAGAAGAAGTTAGATTCCGCCTCTGTTAGCTGGATTATCACTATGATCGGTCCATGTGATTTTTCCTGTGGATTTTAGTTTAAGGCAATCAACCATAGGACCGCCGGTAGCATTTCCACTACGTAAAGTATTGGACAGAATTGATAATTTAAAAGTATTGCTTCCAGCAACAAGATTTGCAGTGTTTGTTACTGTCTTATCATAGAAAGCCATCGACTCCATTCTTGATCCTTCAATATACATTGAAGAATAGTTAAGTTCATTACCGTTTAATTCTAGTTTCATCATTGATTTATCCAACGATATGTTTCCCAGTTCAGATCCCAATCTTAAAGTGAGAGAAGTGGTAGTTGCTACATCAGAATTAAAAGTGAATGTTAGAACAGTTTCGGGAGAATAGGTATACCCAACATAATAACCATTACTCCATCCTAGAGTCTTTTGAGCATCAGTTCCATCTCCAAAAATCATATCGACTCCTGATTGCTCACTTGAAATGCCAGCTCCGCTAACTCCATTTAAATCAATATATTCCGCTTCCATTACATAGTCAGTCAAAGAAGCAGACTGTGAAGAGGAATTACTGATTCCTTCATTTGAGGTAGAGGAAGTACCGCCACAGCTGACTAAAGGTAGAGCCAAGACTAATAAGGCTAAGGATAGTAACGACTTCTTTGAATTAATCATTTTTTAATTCTCCTGTTTGTTTATCATCTCTCATCTGCTTGTTCCGATATTTGAAGAAGAACCATATTCC
>JBAXZY010000159.1:0-2555 GCA_041670045.1 Bacilli bacterium
GTAGGTGATGCAGTCGACAAAGAGACGTCCGATACCGGCGATTCCGTAGATCTGTTCCAAGATCATCGAACCGCTCAAAATACCGATAAACTGTCCGATGATCATCGGAACAATAGGTACTAAAGAGTTTCTAAGAGCGTGTCTTACAATGCACTGTCTCTTCGACAAACCTTTGGTTCTGGCTAAAAGCAAGAACTCAGAAGACATGACTTCGCAAAGTTCAGCTCTGGTGTAACGGGTAAAGACGGCAACTGTTGAGAAGGTGCCGGCGATAACGGGTATTACAAGAGCTAGGGCGTATTCACCGACTGTGGCATCGTTGCTGACTGGCCAATGAGAAGGAAGAAGATGATTGTTGAAGCATAAGACCAGCATCAGAAGAGAGATGATGACAAAGGAAGGAACAGAAATCAAGACCATGACCAAGGTAGAGATGACGTTATCGGCAGCTTTGTTCTTCTTTAAGGCAGCGATGATACCAAAGAGGAAACCGAGAGGAACAGCGATGATGATGGTGATGATATTGATAAGGATAGTCGGCTTAAGCTTCTGGCCGATGATATACATGGCAGAGTTGCCGACCTGAATGGCAGTTGAAGTACCCCAATCCCATCTGGTGAAGATTCCAGTCAGCCAGTTTCCATACTGAATGACAAGGGGAGAACGATAGTAGTAGTAAGTGACGTTTCCAGTATCAACAGTCGTGATGAACTCTCCGATAGTCGGGTCGTCCTCAAGACTTCTGATGTAGTTGCCAAGAGTAACCTGGTCTTCACAGTAAGCGAAGAGCTGGGAAGAAGTGGAAGGCATAGCAGCATCCGGAAGCATCTTGACAAGGAAAAAGGTGATTGTGAGAATAATGAAAGTTGTTACTAAAAGCAATCCCAGTCTTTTTAAGCTATATTTTACTATATAAGGCATTTTAGTTGATATTATTCAGGAAGCCCGAAGACACCGGCATAGGTAGGTACCTTGAGGATGACAGTGACAGGAGTCCTGACGTTGTTGATGACAAGGTCATAGTTGACGTTGATGGAAGCAGTGGAAGCAAGTAAAGTCTTGCCGGAAGCTTCATCAATATAGTGGTTGAGAGCGTTGATGATAGTGACGTTTCCAACATAGTTATTGGCTTCAGTGGCTCCAAGCTGAGCTAAGGTGAAAGCACCGCCAGAGGCATTGCTCAGACCATAGATCTTGACATTGAGATTAGTGGCTCCGCCTTCGATTAAGGCCTTGAAGGAAATCTTATAGGTGATAGTCAAATCAGAAGTGGAAGCTGAATCATACTTAGTCTTGCCGTCAGCAGAAGTATGAGCAGTGGAGACGTTGGAAATGTTGGCGATAGAACCATCATTAGCTAAGGCAACACCAGTGTCGCCGGCTTTCCATAAGCCGTCAAAGGACCAGGTCTTGCCATCGTAGACGATATCAGGGCTGGTCTTGCTGGTGTCTACACCCCAGTTGAGAGTGAAATCAGAAGAGTTATCAGACTTCAGGACTTCAAAGAAGTTGAGCGGGTTAAGATCGTTTCCAGAAATAGCTCCGAATCCTAAGTCATACTCGCCGTGCTTCATCGTGTCATAGACCTGATTGAACTCAGCAGTGCCAGGCTTTTCAGTTATTACAAGTTTATAGCAGCCGCCATAATCTTCAGTGGAAACTTCCGAGAAGATTCTATTGAGAGAGACAAAGACGTCGCTATAGTCAGTAACATCAGAAGGATTCATCCAGTTCATCGTAATCTTGACAGCCCAGGGATTAGCAGCAGTGCCAGCGGTACCGGAAGTACCGGAAGCAGTAAGTTCTCTGTTTTCAGCCATCGGAAGAATAGTATTTTCGAAGGCGTTAGTCAAAGCTTCCTTAGCTGCAGCTTCGTTGAAACCATAAGTTTCATTATAACGATCAAGTAAAACAGCCTTATGAGCATCGGTGGAATTATAGGAAACACCAGATTCAGGATCGATAAGATAGTTGTCCGAAAAATATTCCTGAGTAGCCTGACTGCCGTGGGCAGAAGAAATAGCCGCTCTGTCTAAACCAAAGGAAAGGAAGTTGAGGAAATCGTGATCGGAAAGATATTTCTTTCTGGTTCCCCATTCTTTATTATTTGCAATCTGAGAAGCAGTATGCGGATATACAGAACCAGTGGTTCCAAACATGTTGTTCCACTGCTCCTGAGTAGTAGCATTGACATTGAGCTTGAAGTTGGCATCACCTTTAGTAAGATATCTATTCCATTTGACACCATTAGAAGAAACACCGGAATCAGTATTATAAACTGTCTTTAGAGCGTCTTTATCTGGGGAATAGTTATCGATGGCTCCATTTTCAAACTGGTTCTTAAGCTGATCGCTGGAGATATATACCATATCGATACCGGGAAGCTGATAGACATCTCTGGTATTGCCGTCGGCAAAAGTATCCTTAGTGTAATAGTAGTTAGGATTCTTCTTAAGAGAAATTGTGCCATCATCAAACTGATCGATAAAATAAGGTCCGCTTGAAAGCATGGTATCGACAGGAGTAAGCGATCTGGTGCTGTCATTGACACCAAA
>JBAXZY010000160.1:0-2551 GCA_041670045.1 Bacilli bacterium
CAAGGCCTGACCATGAAAATCGTTTTTTGAAGTCAAAGCTAATAAAGAGTACATATCATCCTTTAAAAAACTTTCAATTAGATTCCGGCCTATAAAACCGGTGGCCCCGGTTATTAAAACAATTGGTTTCATAATCTAGCCACCTGCAAGGAGGAAGCGTTCGAAGCTAGAATATATAAAACAACTTCGGGAAGATTCCTAGAAGCGTAATAATCAATTACTCTCCCCCACGATTGTCTTTAGAAATAAAGCAATTCATCATCCCTTTTTGCCAAGAGTACCTAATATGATATCCAAAAGCATTCAAAACAGTTAAATCAGCTTTAGTAGATGGCTCATTTTCTCTTTGAGGAATAGCTCCAAAATTAAGGACTGACTTAGAACGAGTGATTTTCTTAAGATATTCAACAACTTCCCTAATGGTTGGTGCTTCACCAGAGCCAACCGGTATTCGATAAAAGCCTTGTTTGTTCGTCTGAGAAATTGTCCAAATAGCCCCAATAACATCGGCAACATAAATAAAATCTCTATGCTGAGTCCCAGCAGTTAGTTCAAGTGGCTTATTTTCTTTAAGAAGAGACAAACAGTTATGTAAGAACCTATTTTTAGGTTCATCAGAGCCATAAAAATTTTCAAGAACAATATCGGCAAAAAACAATGATTTATCTTCGCGGCAATACATATCACCTATGTTCGCTACGAAAGATTTAGTTAATGAGTAAAAATTAAAATCTTTTGGCAATGAAGTGTCTATCGTTAGAATTTTTTTCACCCCATGTTCAATAGCAAATGGGAAAATTGATAATGGAAAAATTGCATTGGCAGAAATAATAGTTGATTTATTAATCCCTTTTCTTTCATATACTGCAACAGTATTAATGATTATATCTATTTTAGTATTAGCTATTAATTCATAAAGGCTATTGGTATTGGCTGAAACAAATTTAAATGAAGAACCATCTTTTTCAACTAAATTAAAATTCACCGTTGAGCGATAGCAAAAGTATCCTTTCTTGACAAAAAAGTCAGAAATTTTGGTACCCAAATATCCGTCACCGCCTAAAACCAGTAAATTCATCTTTGCTTTAGAAATTCCTTGATTGTATCCGTCATATAGTCAAGCATTTCATCAGTCATTCCTGGATAGACTCCAATCCAGAAAGTCGTGTTCATAACCTGATCAGTGACATGCAAATCGCTGATTACTCGATAAGCAGTCTTGCTACCACGGATCTGATTGAAACAAGGGTGTCTTAAAAGATTACCAGCAAACAGATTTCTGGTCTGTACGCCATGAGATTCAAGATACTTAGTCGTCTCATCACGATCAACCCCATCTTTGCAGGAAATGACGAATCCAAACCATGAAGGATCAGAGTTGGGGCATGCTTCAGGTAAAGTAATCTTGTCTTGAACATCCTCAAGATTCTTATGGAGTCTATTCCAGTTATGTTTTCTGGCTTCAATAAAAGAAGGAAGCTTTCCTAACTGTGCTAAGCCAATAGCGGCCTGCATATCAGTCACCTTAAGATTGTATCCAAATTCAGAATAAACATATTTATGATCATATCCAACCGGAAGAGTACCATACTGACCAGTAAAACGATGTCCGCAGGAGTTATCAACCCCAGGAGGACAGACACAGTCTCTTCCCCAGTCTCTGAAGGCTTTGCAAATCTTATAAAGCAGAGGATTGTTCATATATACAGCTCCACCTTCTCCCATCGTCATATGATGTGCCGGATAGAAAGAAGAAGTCCCAATGTCACCAAAAGAACCAGTCATCTTGGTTTCACCATCTAATGTATAAGTTGAGCCTAATGCATCGCAGTTGTCTTCAATCAGCCAAAGATTATGCTTGTCGCAGAATCCTTTGACAGCTTTCAAATCAAAAGGATTGCCTAAAGTATGAGCAATCATGACAGCCTTTGTCTTCTTAGATAAAGCCTTCTCTAACATGCTGACATCAATGTTGTACTGAGGTAAGGTAACATCTACAAATACCGGAATGGCACCATAGTTAAGAATAGGAGTGACAGTAGTAGGGAATCCACAGGCAACCGTGATGATTTCATCCCCACGCTTGATTTGTCTCTCTCCTAATAGCTGAGAAGTAAGAGTCATAAAGGCTAACAAGTTAGCACTAGATCCAGAAGTAGTAAGCAAAGAATGCTTGACCTCCATGAATTTAGCAAACTTGGTTTCAAATTCAAGACAGTTATGTCCAGCAGTAAGCCAGAACTCTAAAGATGAATCAACTAATCTGACAAGCTCATCATCGTCATAGACACGGCCAGCATAGTGAATGTAGTCTCCACGCTTATAGGTTTTCTTCTTAGCTTGTTCTTCCTTGTAGTACTGTTTAACTAATTCATCAATTTTTTCTTTTGTTGTCATATCAATTAATCCTTTTCTTTTTCTGCAGCTATTCGTCCAGACATATAGGCTTGGTCACTCCATAGATATTCCCATCTACCAAATCGTCCTATTGGGATTATCTCTTTGCTTACTAAATAGGATAATACTATATCACGATATTTCTCCATATCTA
>JBAXZY010000161.1:0-2518 GCA_041670045.1 Bacilli bacterium
ATGGAATGACTGTTGAAATGACAGATACTGATACTGGAGAAGTTCTTCCTCTAACTGTAATTCAGATTATGAGAAAGACCAGTCAGAATTTTATGGAGATTGTTCGTACTGGTGATGCAAGCAATGGATTTATGCAGCAAATCTATAAAGAAAACGTCGCAAATAATCCCACCTTGGATGACTTGATTGATTCAGAATATGCAAGTCCTGCCATGAAGAGATCGCTTCGACAGACTATGAAGATTATTGCGGAATTGAAAAAGATCCTTCACATCGATCATTTTGATACTTGTTTTGTCGAATGCACTAGATCTCCTGATGCCAAAAAAGAAAGAACTATGTCTAGGAAGACACAGCTGCAGCAAGTATATGCGGCTGCTAAAGGCTTAGCCTCAGAGATTAACTTAGGAACTCTCAAGAATGAACTTGAAAGCGTGGATGAGCAAAAATTAAGAAGCAAAAAGTACTTCCTTTACTTTATGCAATTAGGCAAATCTGTGTATACAGGTGAACCGATAAGCCTGGATGACATTGACAAGAATTATGATATTGATCACATCATTCCTCAGGCTAAAGTCAAAGATGATAGTTTCAATAATACCGTTTTAGTTGAAAGAGGCCTTAATATCAAAAAGAGTGACCTTTATCCAATTCCTGATAACTGTATTACAGAAAAAGGAAGAGAATTAGTTGATAAGCTTTCACATATAGGAAACAAACATTTCTCTTTGATGCCTTCTGATAAGGCCAAAAAGATTAAAAGACCTTCAAGTGACTATCTTACTGATGATGAATTGGTCGGGTTCGTCAATAGACAGCTGACTATGACTGACCAGTCAGTCAAGGCTGTCTGCGATTTGATCAAGCAGACAGATTCCAAGACTAAGGTTGTTTTCTCAAAGGCGAGTCTGGTTTCAGATTTCAGAAACGTTTTCGATATTGCCAAATGCCGTGAGATAAACGATTTCCATCATGCTCATGACGCCTATTTGAATATCGTTGTCGGCAATGTCTACAATAAGACTTTCAGCTCTTGTTTTGATAAGAGCATGTTGGAAAGAAGCAAGGATTACGCTGAAAGTCTTAAAATCAATCCTGATAATTTCTTCCGCAAGGACAAGACGATATTCAATACGGATACCAAAGTCTGGATAGCCAAGCACTATGATTTTGATGAACACGGTAATCCAATTGAAGATCCTGAGTCTAAAGGAACAATTGACTTGATTCGAAAGAGCATTAGCCGTAATGATCCCCTTGTCACCCAGATGATGCTCACTCAGACTGGGTTTATTAATAAAACTCACATTCATTCTCCTGCCGAAAAGAGTTCAGTGATGCCCTTGAAGTTTTCTGGTCCGTTTTCCTCTGAAGGATGGCAAGAAAAATACGGCGGCTATAATGAATTGACAGCTCCTTTCTATATGTTAATCAGATCAGAAAGCAAACCGAAAAAAGGTAAACCTTCGAAGCATATTTATTCGCTGGAGAATATTCCCACTGTTGATTTGATTCAGAATAAAACTAAAGAGCAACAAATTGAATACCTCAAAGCAAAATATAATCTTCTCAATCCGGAAATAGTTCTTGATAAGATTTTGATAAGAGGAATACTTGAGTTTTCGAATTCTTCAGATCCTTCTGATTTTAAGAAGTGTACAAGGATGGGCATCTCCTGTAAGTCAAATAATGTTATTTCATATGTTAATCTATTCGAATTTAAATGTGATGTCACGAGGCTCAAATACATAAAACAGGTAGAGAAGAAAAGTCAGGAGTATATAAAGGCGATGGGAAAAGATAATCAGAGCAATGTCGTTCGTTCTGATGGAACTTTATTACTGAAAAGCTTGGTAACAAAAGAAAAGAACATTGAATTGTTTGAATATTTACTTAGTGAGATTCAGAAGAGGGATTGTATTAAGAACATTAGAGGAATCCAAAAACTTATACCCCAAATTGTGGACAAGAAGGATGCATTTGTGTCTCTTTCGATTCTTGAACAATGTTATGTTATATCCCAGCTTATTGTTTTGATAAATTGTAAGAAGATGACTTCAGATTTGGTTTTGATTGGGCTTCCTAAAAATGGAGGATCTAAGACCACTAATAAAAAACTCCCTGTCGGAACAAGAATTTTGGCTCAGTCTGTGACTGGTTTCTACGAAAAAGTTCTCTACACTATACCGGAGGATTAGTTTATGGGGTTCAGGATTGTAAAGATAAATAATCGCTCCAAACTTGAAACCCAATTGAATTACCTTGTCTGTCGAAACGAGAAGGAGACTCGTATTCTTTTAGATGATATTTCCGTCTTGATTATTGAAAACCAGCAGGTTTGTATTACAGCAGCTTTGATGTCGGAACTGATTAATCATAAAGTGAGAGTTATGTTCTGTGACAGCAAACATAACCCTCAAGGAGAATTGATGCCATATTCCTCCTGCTTTGATTCTTCTTCAAAGATCAGAAAGCAGGTCTGCTGGGAAAAAGAGGCGGCTGATATATTGTGGAAGGA